>NZ_CP036498.1:600000-870000 GCF_018279705.1 Tardiphaga alba | reverse complement strand
ACCTTGTTACGACTTCACCCCAGTCGCTGACCCTACCGTGGTCAGCTGCCCCCTTGCGGTTAGCGCACTGCCTTCAGGTAGAACCAACTCCCATGGTGTGACGGGCGGTGTGTACAAGGCCCGGGAACGTATTCACCGTGGCATGCTGATCCACGATTACTAGCGATTCCAACTTCATGGGCTCGAGTTGCAGAGCCCAATCCGAACTGAGACGGCTTTTTGAGATTTGCGAGGGGTCGCCCCTTAGCATCCCATTGTCACCGCCATTGTAGCACGTGTGTAGCCCAGCCCGTAAGGGCCATGAGGACTTGACGTCATCCCCACCTTCCTCGCGGCTTATCACCGGCAGTCTCTTTAGAGTGCTCAACTAAATGGTAGCAACTAAAGACGGGGGTTGCGCTCGTTGCGGGACTTAACCCAACATCTCACGACACGAGCTGACGACAGCCATGCAGCACCTGTGCTCCAGGCTCCGAAGAGAAGGCTCCATCTCTGGTGCCGGTCCTGGACATGTCAAGGGCTGGTAAGGTTCTGCGCGTTGCGTCGAATTAAACCACATGCTCCACCGCTTGTGCGGGCCCCCGTCAATTCCTTTGAGTTTTAATCTTGCGACCGTACTCCCCAGGCGGAATGCTTAAAGCGTTAGCTGCGCCACTTGTGAGTAAACCCACGAACGGCTGGCATTCATCGTTTACGGCGTGGACTACCAGGGTATCTAATCCTGTTTGCTCCCCACGCTTTCGTGCCTCAGCGTCAGTTATGGACCAGTGAGCCGCCTTCGCCACTGGTGTTCTTGCGAATATCTACGAATTTCACCTCTACACTCGCAGTTCCACTCACCTCTTCCATACTCAAGATTCCCAGTATCAAAGGCAGTTCTGGAGTTGAGCTCCAGGATTTCACCTCTGACTTAAAAACCCGCCTACGCACCCTTTACGCCCAGTGATTCCGAGCAACGCTAGCCCCTTCGTATTACCGCGGCTGCTGGCACGAAGTTAGCCGGGGCTTATTCTTGCGGTACCGTCATTATCTTCCCGCACAAAAGAGCTTTACAACCCTAGGGCCTTCATCACTCACGCGGCATGGCTGGATCAGGGTTGCCCCCATTGTCCAATATTCCCCACTGCTGCCTCCCGTAGGAGTTTGGGCCGTGTCTCAGTCCCAATGTGGCTGATCATCCTCTCAGACCAGCTACTGATCGTCGCCTTGGTAGGCCGTTACCCTACCAACTAGCTAATCAGACGCGGGCCGATCTCTCGGCGATAAATCTTTCCCCGTAAGGGCTTATCCGGTATTAGCACAAGTTTCCCTGTGTTGTTCCGAACCAAGAGGTACGTTCCCACGTGTTACTCACCCGTCTGCCACTGACACCGAAGTGCCCGTTCGACTTGCATGTGTTAAGCCTGCCGCCAGCGTTCGCTCTGAGCCAGGATCAAACTCTCAAGTTGGACTTGAAACTTTTGAACCGGCATAATCACAACGTTTGACGAGGATCCCACCATTCTACGTCAATCAAAGCCGAAGCCTTAACCGACATGCCGTCCGCGCTTCACAGCGCAAAAACAGCGATGGTGTTTCCTTGTAAAAAACGTAGTGCCGCCGAAGTCTTTCGTCCGGTCTCTGCCCTTCAACACCAGCTCGCGCCGAATGCTTCAGAACCAAGACCCGCAAGGACTCCGCCGTCCACGTTTCTCTTTCTTCTTCTCAACTTGTCAAACAGCCCGGCACCAACGTGCCAATCCGCAAATGCGGACAATTTCGCGAAAACCAGTATTCGACAAGAATTCAGCAGCCGACACCTATCGGCTACTGTGGTACTTATCGGAATTTTGATTTCCGAAGCGCCTTCGACCGCCCGGACCGTTTGGCCCCGGCGCCGCCGCGCTCAGTGGCCGTCTTATAGGCGGAGGCTCCCGGACCTGTCAACGCGTTTCGTCAGAAAATCGTCACGCAATGTGGAAGATTCTTCCGAGGCGGAAAAGCGTAGGTTTTTCAGAGGTGACGCCGCATAAGAGCCACATTGCTCCGGCGTTCTGGCCGCACCTTGCGTGAAGATTCTTTGACGGAACTGGATGATCTTTCGGTTCCTGCCACAGAATGCATGCAAGGAAACTGCGCAGACAGCGGGACGGCGATCAGTGGATGGATCGCTGGTAGCGGTCGCGGGATGTGCAGCATAGAAGACGGAAGACGGCACGAGCCCCTCTGCAGCATTGACGATCGGACATTGGGCCAGCATTTTGGCCCGCGCTGTTCGACCATCCATGCGCCCGAGCCGGGGACGCTCAGCGCATGACGACGGGACTTTGGGGGACTGTGGCTTGAACTACGGACTGTCACGCAGTGGCGCCATCAATCGTGAGACCGGGATGATCGATCTCGGCCACGAGCCGCCATTGTCCGTCGATGGCTCCGAAGCCGCGGTGATCGATCGCCGTCGCGTCTCGGTACAATGGTTTTCAGGTACTATTCTTACTGGTCTGTGCGGCGCGGCTTTGATCGGCGGCGCCGTTTTTGCGTCGCTCGACGGCGAGATGACCTTCGCGAAACTGCCCGAGCGTGTGGAAAGCGCACTGCGCGGCGCTGTCAGCCCGAACGACAAACAAGCCAGCCTGCATAAAGCCGATCGCCTGCCGCCGCCGAGCGAAGCCGCGACGGCGCGCCAGGTGCTCCGCGTCTCGACCGTGACCCGCGTCGGCAATCGCGACGTGATGCGCGTGCGGCCCTTCATCAAGATCTCCGGCAACCTGGTGATGGCGACGAGCGATCTCAGCGCCAAGATCCCGCCCTTCAATGCGCAGCGCCTGCTGACCGATGTCGGCGCCAGCCCGCAAACCACCTCCGAAGAGGCCGCGGCCAATCCGGATGCCGTCGAGCCGGATGCCGAAGTCTCCTTCATCACCCGCGATCTCGCCCAGGTGTTGCCGAAAGCGAAGATCGGCGCCAGCGTGGCGCTCGACGAAGTGGTGATGCGGGTGCGCGACGCCTCGAACTGGCGCGGCAATGGCGGCGTTCGTTATGCCTCGATCGGCGGCACGTCAGATCTCAGCGGCGCCGGCAGCGAAATGAAAATGGCCTATGCGTCGGAAGGCGCTACGGCCGATCCCTATGCCGGCTTTGAAACGCGCGTGGTGCCGGAAAACGTCACCCTCCTCGCCAAGACCAAGGATCAGGTCACCGGCGGCAATCCGACGGGTGAACGCGTCCATATCGTCAAGAAGGGCGATACGATCCTCACCATCCTGCGCGATCAGGGCGCAAGCCCCGAGGAAGCCCGCCAGATCGCCATCACGCTGGGCGCCAAAGGCCGCGATGGCAGCCTGAAGGAAGGCCAGAAGATCCGTATTCTGATGGCCCCCGCCGGTCCCGGCCAGCGTTTGCTGCCCTACCGCGTCGTCGTCGCCAACGATTCCATCATCGAGGCCGTCGCCGCTTTGTCTGATCTCGGCAAATATGTCGCCGTTGACGTCTCGACCATGAATACCGTCACTGAAGCACCGGGCGCCTCGGACGACGACGAGGAAGATGACGGCACCGGCGTGCGGCTCTATCAGAGCATCTACGAGACGGCGATGCGCAACAAGGTGCCGGCCGGCGTCATCGAGGACATGATCAAGATCTACTCCTACGACGTCGACTTCCAGCGCAAGGTGCAGCCCGGCGACTCGTTCGATGTGTTCTTCGCCGGCGAAGACGAAGGCACCCCCTACCCCGACCGCAACGACGTGCTCTATGCCTCGCTCACGGTCGGCGGTGAGACCAAGAAATACTACCGCTTCCAGACCGCCGACGACTCCGTGGTCGATTACTATGACGAGACCGGCAAGAGCGCGAAGAAGTTCCTGGTCCGCAAACCCGTCAATAACGCCATCATGCGCTCCGGCTTTGGCGGTCGTCGCCATCCGATCCTCGGCTACACCAAGATGCATACCGGCGTGGACTGGTCGGCGCCTTACGGCACGCCGATCTTCTCCTCGGGCAACGGCACCATCGAGAAAGTGGGCTGGGAAGGCGGCTACGGCAAATATATCCGCGTCAAACACAACAACGGTTATGAGACCGCTTATGGCCATATGTCGGCCTATGCCAAGGGCATGGAGCCCGGCAAGCGCGTCCGCCAGGGCCAGGTGATCGGCTTCGTCGGCTCCACCGGCATGTCGACTGGCGCCCATGTGCATTACGAAATTCTCGTCAACGGCCGCTTCGTCGATCCGATGCGCGTGCGCCTACCGCGCGGCCGTTCGCTCGAAGGCCCGATGATGGCCGGCTTCGAGAAAGAACGTGACCGGATCGATGGCCAGATGACCATGCGCGGCCCCGCCCGGGTTTCCGACGCCACCGGCAGCACGCCACCAGTACAGACGCGATCGATCAGCAATCGCTAAGAGCCGTCAGTCTCCTGCAAGTCGATCTGCCTCGATCAGGTGTATCCCCGGAGCGTCGGTCACCGCTGCGTCGATCAGGGCATCGGCGATCTTCTCCGCCGGGCTGATCCGGTAACGCCGCGGCAGCATCGCGCCAAATATACCGAGGACACCTGCGGCCACCCTCTCTCCCAGACGAAACTCATCGCGATCGCCGCCGATCAATCCGGGCCGCACGATGGTGCATGAGGAGAAACCGACCGCCTTGATCGCGTTCTCGATCTCGCCCTTGGTACGCGGATAGAGCAGACGTGAGCCAGCATCCGCGCCCAGCGACGAATTTAGCGCGAAGCGCGCGGCGCCATGGCGATGCGCCAGGCGAGCGACGGCGAGCGGATAGTCATAATCGACCGTGCGGAATGCTTCATCAGAGCCAGCCTTGGCCCGCGTGGTGCCCAGCGCGCAGATCACGCCATCGACGCTCCACCAGTCGGCCTCCGCCGGTAAGTGATCGAAATCCACCAGCGGATTATCGAGCTTTGTATGCGCATTGAGCGGCCGCCGCGTAGGCGCGACGACGCGCGTGATGTGATCATCGGCCAGCGCTCTTGTGATGACGTGGCCACCGACCAGACCGGAAGCGCCCACGACCAGAATGCGTGTCATCTCTCATCTCCCCCATATGCAAACGGCCTGAACCGCAAAGTTCAGGCCGCTTTTCTATCAATCTATATCGCCGCTCAGTTCAGCATCCGCTTCGCCGGTACATCGAAGTCGTCAATTTCTGTTGCACCGACCGGCGTGCCGTTGAAGGTCAGCACATTCCCTTCCGCGCTGATCTCAACGTGATCGCCGTCCTTGACGTCGCCGGCCAAGATCATCTCAGCCAGCGGGTCCTGCACGCTGCGCTGGATCACCCGCTTGAGCGGACGCGCGCCATAGGCGGGATCCCACCCCTTCTCGGCGAGCCAGTCGCGCGCCGCCGCATCCAGCTCCAGGACGATCTTGCGATCTTCCAGCAGTTTTGTGAGCCGTGCGAACTGGATCTCGACGATGCGGCCCATCTCGCTCTTCTGCAGCCGATGGAAAAGGATGATCTCATCGACGCGGTTGAGGAATTCGGGGCGGAAATGGCCGCGCACCGTGCCCATCACCAAGTCACGAACCGCCGACGTATCCTCGCCCTCGGGCTGGTTGACCAGGAATTCCGAGCCGAGATTCGACGTCATGATGATCAGCGTGTTGCGGAAGTCCACGGTGCGGCCCTGACCATCGGTCAGGCGGCCGTCATCGAGCACCTGCAGCAGCACGTTGAACACATCGGGATGCGCCTTCTCCACCTCGTCGAACAGCACGACCTGATAGGGCCGCCGCCGCACGGCTTCGGTGAGCGCGCCGCCCTCGTCATAGCCGACATAGCCCGGAGGGGCGCCGATCAGTCGCGAGACCGAGTGCTTCTCCATATATTCGGACATGTCGAGCCGGACCATCGCCGTCTCGTCGTCGAACAGATAGGCGGCGAGCGCCTTGGTGAGCTCGGTCTTGCCGACGCCGGTGGGTCCCAAAAACATAAATGAGCCGATCGGTCGGTTTGGATCCTGCAAGCCCGCGCGTGAACGACGTACCGCGGTCGAGACCGCACGCACGGCCTCGCTCTGGCCGACGACGCGTTGGCCAAGGCTCTGCTCCATGCGCAGCAGCTTGTCCTTCTCGCCTTCCAGCATCTTGTCCACGGGCACGCCGGTCCAGCGCGAGACCACCTGCGCGATGTGGTTGGCGGTGACCGCCTCCTCCATCATCTCGCCGGAATTTTCGCTCGCCTCGATATCGGCCAGCCGCTTTTCGAGGTCCGGAATACGGCCATAGGCCAGCTCGCCGGCACGCTGATATTCGCCGCGGCGCTGCGCATCTGCGAGTTCGAGGCGCAAGCCATCGAGCTCGCTCTTGAGCTTCTGCGCATCGGAGAGCTTGTTCTTCTCAGCCGACCACTTTTGCGTCAGCGCCGCCGACTTCTCCTCGAGCTCGACCAGCTCCTTCTCAAGGTTCTCGAGCCGGGTCTTCGAGCCGGCGTCGGTCTCCTTCTTCAGGGCCTCCTGCTCGATCTTGAGCCGGATGATCTCGCGATCCATGGAATCCAGCTCTTCCGGCTTGGAATCGACCTGCATCTTCAGCCGCGCCGAGGCCTCGTCCATCAGGTCGATGGCCTTGTCGGGCAGGAAGCGATCGGTGATGTAGCGGTTCGACAGCGTCACCGCCGCGACCAGCGCCGAGTCCTGAATGCGGACGCCGTGATGCTGTTCGTATTTGTCCTTCAAGCCGCGCAGGATCGAGATCGTATCCTCGACGCTCGGCTCGGCCACGAAGATCGGCTGGAAGCGCCGCGCGAGCGCCGCGTCCTTCTCCACATGCTTGCGATATTCATCCAGCGTGGTGGCGCCGATGCAGTGCAGCTCGCCGCGCGCCAATGCGGGCTTGAGCAGGTTCGACGCATCCATGGCGCCGTCGCCTTTGCCGGCGCCGATCAGCTGATGCATCTCGTCGATGAACAGGATGATGCCGCCTTCAGCCGAGGTCACCTCGCCGAGCACGGCCTTCAGCCGCTCCTCGAACTCGCCGCGATATTTTGCGCCGGCGATGAGGGCACCGAGATCCAGTGACAACAGCTTCTTGTCCTTCAGGCTCTCCGGCACGTCGCCATTGAGGATGCGCAGCGCCAGGCCCTCGGCGATGGCGGTCTTGCCGACACCGGGCTCGCCGATCAGGACGGGATTGTTCTTGGTTCGCCGCGAGAGAACCTGGATCGTACGGCGGATTTCCTCGTCGCGGCCGATCACCGGATCGAGCTTGCCGTCGCGCGCCGCCTGGGTCAGGTCGCGGGCATATTTCTTCAGCGCGTCATAGGCGTTTTCGGCCGTGGCCGAATCCGCCGTGCGCCCCTTGCGCAGCGCATTGATCGCCGAATTGAGATTTTGCGGGGTGACGCCGCCCTTGTTGAGCAGCTGCCCGGCCTCTGAATCTTTGTCCAGAGTCAGCGCCAGCAGCAGGCGTTCGACGGTGACAAAACTGTCGCCGGCCTTGTCTGCGGCCTGCTCCGCGGCGTCCATCGCACGCGCTGTCGCGGGGGCGAGATAGACTTGCCCGGCGCCCGAGCCGGAAACCTTCGGCAGCTTGTTCAGCTGTTCCTCGGTCGCCTTCAGGATCGCGCGCGAATTGCCACCGGCACGGTCGATCAGACCGCCGGCAAGACCTTCGCCGTCATCGAGCAGGACTTTGAGAATGTGGAGTGGCGTGAATTGCTGATGGCCTTCGCGCACGGCCAGTGATTGCGCCGACTGAATGAAGCCGCGCACCCGTTCGGTGTATTTTTCAATGTTCATCGTGTGTTGTCCCTCGGCCTGCCCATTTCGCCTCGAAAGCACGACCTGGGCATCTTCATTGGGTGTCGCTGGCGTCAAAACCAGCTTGACCGAAATGTGGGCACACGGTTCCGAAAAAGGAAGAGGCTGGACGGTAAATTTCGACCGGGGAAGCTTGCCAGAATAGGCTGGTGCCGGGCTGGCCGGGGGCGCTCCCTCTTCCTTCTCCCCTTGTGGGAGAAGGTGGCTTCGCGAAGCGAAGACGGATGAGGGGTACTGCTGGGCTCAGAGCTTGTGGCTACCCCTCACCCGTCTGCGCGCCAAGTGGCGCGCATCCACCCTCTCCCACCCCGCACAGCTTTGCTGTGCTTGGGGGAGAGGGAAGAAAGAGCCGTCAGCTCGACGGCATCACATAAGCGTAGACGCGGCCCTTGGAGTAAGTGGACTCCGCTACGCGGTTGCCGTGATTGCCGGACACGATGATCGGATTGCCCTTGGCATCGATGCCGGAGACGACGCCCACATGGCCGCCGCGGCGGCCGCGCGACATCACCGCGATGGCGCCGACCTGCGGACCCGACAGGCGCTGGCCATAGCTCGAGAACGAGCGCGCCATGTCCGAGCCCGAGCCGGCATGGCCGGAACGCTTCAGCACGAGGTTCATGAAAGCCGCACACCACAAACGACCACGCGCCGTCGGGTTGCCGCGGCCGATGAAGCTCCGTGCAGTCTCAACCAGGCCCGAGCCGCCGAAGCCGCCACCGGGCTGGTTCATGCTGGCATTGGCATTTGCGAAATTGGCGCTATCGCCGAAGGACGGCGCCTGCTGCTCAGCGCGTGCCGCGTGCCGACGCGCGACATAGCGCGCACGATGCCGGACATGCTTGCGAGAGCTGTGAGTATATTTGCTGACGTGATGGGTCTTGTAGCGCGAGGCGCCGTGCTGAGGCCGTGCAGAGGCCGGCGAGATGGAAGCAAACAGAACAGTCGAACACAGCGCCAAAGCAGAAAGACGAAGTGCGCGACGATACGCAACGAAACGAACCATAGAAAGTTAACCCTCGAAATTCATCCGATCCCCAGATCGGAAACACGCTCCAACTTGTTGAGGGGTGCTTGAAAACAGTCCGGATGTGACAAAAGCAAGACCCGGAACGGTGCGAATTTGGCTCATTTTCGGGCGCTGAACGCGACTTTGCCCCCAAGCTTAACGTTTACAAGACGTAAACACATGACAGCCTCCCGCTCAGCGGGAGGCTTTCGCATGATACCTATTTGAATTAGCTATCTCTGTTGCACCTTTGGGGTGCAATGAAACGAGTCTACGCGTGTATTATGCGCAGACACCTCCTCCGCCTCATCCTGAGGAGCCGCGCAGAGGCGTCTCGAAGGATGGCTGCGGAGCTCAGATATCTCATGGTTCGAGAGGGCGCTGACGCGCCTCCTCACCATGAGGGGCGGAGATTATTACTTCCCCGCCCGCTGCAGCAGAAACACGCCCTGCTCGCCGAACAGATTCCAGAACCACCAGGGCGCGTTGAGGCGCAGCGGGCGGCCTTGCAGATCGAGCGCCACCGCGCGCTCCATCTTCACATTGATCTCGTCGCACAGATGCACGAAATCCTTGATGGTGCAGAAGTGAATGTTCGGCGTGTCATACCATGTCGCCGGCAGGTTCTCGGTGCGCGGCATGCGCCCGCCGACAAGCAGCTGCATCCGCATCCGCCAGAAACCGAAATTCGGAAACGACACGATGGCACTGCGGCCGATGCGCAGCAGGTTTTCCAGTACCACTTTCGGCTGCCGCGTGGCCTGCAGCGTCTGCGACAGGATCACATAGTCGAAGGCGTCGTCGGGATAATTGATGAGGTCAGTGTCGGCATCGCCCTGCACCACCGCAAGGCCCTTGCCGACGCAACGGTTCACGCCTTCGCGCGACAGTTCGATGCCGCGGCCATCGATCCCCCGGCTTTCGAGCAGCTGCAGCAGATCACCGTCGCCGCAGCCGACGTCGAGTACCTTGGCGCCGGCCGGGATCATATCGGCGACAAGAAGGTGATCACCGCGATAGTTTTCGAGACCGCGCGAGGCTGGGCGCGCGAGGCTGAAATGCAGGCCCTGTTGCGGAGCGTTCATTTCGCGGCCTCCGCAACGGGAAGGCCGTGCACCGATGCCGCCGAATTCAGGAACGCATCGGCGATGTCGATGAATTCCGGCACATCGAGCAGGAAGGCGTCGTGGCCCTTGTCGGTTTCGATCTCGGCGAAAGACACGCGCACGCCACCGGCATTCAGCGCATGCACGACGTCACGCGATTCCGCCGTCGGGAACAGCCAGTCGGAGGTGAAAGACATGAGGCAGAAACGTGTCTTGGTGTCGCGAAACGCTTCCGCCAGCCTGCCGTCATGATCTGCCGCGATGTCGAAATAATCCATCGCGCGGGTGAGATAGAGATAGGAGTTCGCATCGAAACGCTCGACGAAGGACGAGCCCTGGTAGCGCAGATAGCTCTCCACCTGGAAATCGGCGTCGAACGAGAATGTCGGCAGCTCGCGATCCTGCATGCGGCGGCCGAATTTGCGATGCAGCGCGGCGTCCGACAGATACGTGATATGCGCGGCCATCCGCGCGACACCGAGACCGCGATGTGGATGCGTGCCTTCCTCGAAGTAGCGCCCGCCGCGCCAATCGGGATCAGCCATGACGGCCTGACGGCCAAGCTCATGGAACGCGATGTTCTGTGCGGAATGTTTTGTCGCGCAAGCCACCGCCAGCGCGGAGAACACGCGCTCGGGATAGGCCGCGGTCCATTGCAGCGTCTGCATGCCGCCCATCGAGCCGCCAACCACCGAGAACAGCTGGGTGATGCCGAGGCGGTCGATCAGCATGGTCTGCGCGCGCACCATGTCGGGGATGGTGATGACCGGGAAATCGAGGCCCCAGACTTTGCCCGTGGCCGGATTGATCGAAGCCGGGCCAGTCGAGCCCATGCAGCCACCGAGCACGTTCGAGCAGATGATGAAATAGCGGTCGGTATCGAGCGCCTTGCCCGGCCCCACCATGGTGCCCCACCAGCCCGGTTTTCCGGTAACGGGGTTCTTGTTGAAGACGTGCTGGTCACCGGTCAGGGCATGACAGATCAGGATGCCATTGGTCTTGTCGGCATTCAGCGTACCGTAGGTCTGGTAGGCGATCTGGAACGGCGCGAGATCGACGCCGCAATCGAGCCGCAGCGGCTGGTCTGCGCCGAATTTGGCGACCAGCGAACTCGGATGATTGGCTTCGTGAAGGCGATCCTCGCCATCCACCGAAACGCCCTTCAGGGGCAGAACATTGACCATCTCGATACCCGGCTCCCGCTTGGGGAGTCCTCCACATCGAGACCGGGCACAAAAAACCCGGCCTGAACATACGGTTCGGCCGGGAGCAAACGTCCCCGGCCTGTTTAGCGAGTTATTTAACGTGGCTGCAAGCCGGCCGGCTCAAATGACCACGGAGTAGGTAGGGATCGTAGTCCCACCTCGGCCAACCGTCAATATAGGGTCAGCATGGACGCTTTGCCCAAGCGCCAGCGCTTAGAATAGCTGTCATGTTTTCTTTGCTTTCGGCCCCTGTCTTACCTAATCAGGGGCCGTGCCCGGACACCGCCTGCGTGCCGGGGCCAGTCAGCCAAGGTCCGTTTTCATGTCGAAACTGCCCCCCGCCCCGCCGTCGCTGAACGAACTGCGCCAGGAGATCGACAGTATCGACGCGCAGGTGCATCAGCTCCTGATGTCGCGCGGCGACATCATCGACCGGCTGATCTCGGTGAAGCAGACCCAGGAGGTCGGCTCCGCGTTCCGCCCGGCCCGCGAGGCCGACATGATGCGCCGCCTGGTACAGCGCCATCGCGGCATCCTGCCCATCGACACCGTCGAGGGCATCTGGCGCGTCATCATCTCGACCTTCACCTATGTCCAGGCGCCATTCTCGCTGCATGCGGACCTGTCGCTCGGCGAAAGCGCCATGCGCGATTCCGCCCGTTTCCATTTCGGTTTTACGGTGCCCTACATCTCGCATTTCAGCGCCCAGGCAGCCGTCGAAGCCGTGGCCAAATCCAAGGGCGACCTTGCTCTGGTTTCGGCCACCTCCGGCCAGACGCCGTGGTGGCATGAGCTGGAAGCTGAGGGCGTGCCAAAAATCATCGCCCGCCTGCCCTTCATCGAGCGCGCCGACCATCCGGCCGCGCTGCCGGTCTTCGTGGTCTCGCGCGTGGCCGACAGCGCCATGGTCACCGAGGTAGAGTGCTGGAGCGTCCGTGTCTCCGGCTGGAACGCCGAGATCGCCCGCGCGCTGGCGCCATTGGCCGATGTGGTCGTGGTGCCGGACACCGCCTTCGACGGCGCCTCGCTGCTGGTCTCCATCTCGGCGCCGCAGACCTTCGACGGCATCAAGGCTGCCCTGATCGCAGCGGGGGCCTCGGTGCGGTCCTCCGCCCTCGTCGGCAGCCACGCAACCCGCTATACGGTGCCCGCAGACGGCGCATCGCAAGCCTGATCTCTTTCCAGACTACCGGAGCTACCCAAATGTCCCGCCCCGTGCCGAAAGCCGGCATTCTCGATATCGCGCCCTACACCCCCGGCAAAACCCCGGTTCCGGAAGCGGGCCGCAAAGTGTTCAAGCTGTCGGCCAATGAGACGCCGTTCGGCCCCTCGCCGCACGCCAAGGAGGCCTTCGCGCGCGTCGGCACGCATCTCGAGGATTATCCGGAAGGCACGTCCAAGGTGCTGCGCGACGCCGTCGGCAAGCGTTACGGCCTCGATCCCGACCGCATCATCTGCGGTGCCGGTTCGGACGAAATCCTGAACCTGATCGCGCATGTCTATCTGGGCCCCGGCGACGAGGCGATCCATACGGAATTCGGCTTCCTGGTCTATCCCATCGCCACCATGGGCAATGGCGCCACCAATGTCGTGGCCAAGGAAATCGACTTCACCTGCAATGTGGACGAGATCCTCAAGGTCGTGACGCCGAAGACGAAACTCGTCTGGCTCGCCAATCCGAACAACCCGACCGGCAGCTACCTGCCGATCGCGGAAGTGAAGCGCCTGCGCTCATCGTTGCCGGAACACGTGCTGCTCGTGCTCGACGCCGCCTATGCCGACTATGTCGAAAAACCCGATTACGAGAGCGGTTTCGATCTGGCCCAGACCACCGAAAACACGGTCGTCTGCTACACCTTCTCCAAGGTGCACGGCCTCGCAGCGCTGCGCATCGGCTGGATGTTTGGCCCCGCGCACATCGTGGACGCGATGAATCGCGTGCGCGGTCCGTTCAACGTGTCGGCGCCGGCGATGCTGGCGGCTGTTGCTGCGATCGAGGACACCGATCACGTCGAGATGTCGCGCAATTTCACGGTGAAATGGCGAGAAATCCTCACCACTGAAATCACCAAGCTCGGCCTCAAGGTGACGCCGAGCGTGGCGAACTTCATTCTGATCCATTTCCCGACCACGCCCGGCAAGACCGCAACCGAGGCCGATGCCTTCCTGACCAAGCGTGGCCTCGTGCTGCGCGCGGTGTCGAGCTACGGCCTGCATCAGTCGCTGCGCATGACGCTCGGCACCGAGGAAGCCAACGAACTCGTTCTCGCCGCCTTGCGCGAATTCATGCAGCGCAATGACTGACGCTCCGCTCTTTCAACGCGTCACGCTGATCGGTCTCGGCCTGATCGGCTCGTCGCTGGCGCGCGGCATCCAGCAGCTCGGCCTCGCCGGCGAACTCGTCGCCACCGACGCCTCGCCGGAGGTCCGTGCCCGCGCCGCCGAGATCAAGCTCGCGGATCGCATCGCCGACGACAATGCGTCGGCGGTGAAGGCTTCGGACCTAATCATCTCTTGCGTCCCCGTCGGCCGCGCCGGCGATGTCGCGCAGAGCATCGCGCCGCATCTCAAGCCCGGCGCCATTATCTCCGATGTCGGCTCGGTGAAGGCCTCGGTGCTGGCTGCGATGTCCGAGCATCTGCCGGACAACGTGCACTTCATCCCCGGGCATCCGGTCGCCGGCACCGAGAATTCGGGCCCGGATTCCGGCTTCGCCGAACTGTTCATGAATCGCTGGTGCATTCTCACGCCGCCCGACGGCGCGGATGAAGCGGCAGTCGAGAAACTGTCGGCGCTATGGTCTGCCCTCGGCGCCAATGTCGAGATCATGGGTGTCGCGCATCATGATCTCGTGCTGGCGGTAACCAGCCATCTGCCGCATCTCATCGCCTATACAATCGTAGGCACGGCCGATGAGCTCGAAGATGTGACTCATTCGGAAGTGCTGAAGTTCTCCGCGGGCGGTTTCCGCGATTTCACCCGTATCGCAGCCTCCGACCCCACCATGTGGCGCGACGTGTTCCTGACCAACAAGGACGCGGTGCTGGAAATGCTGGGTGCGTTTCAGGAAGACCTGTCGAAGCTCACCCGTGCGATCCGCAGGGGCGATGGCGAGACGCTGTTCGAGCATTTTACGCGAACACGCGCGATCCGCCGGGGCATCGTGAGTATCGGCCAGGATGAAGCGGCGGCGGACTTCGGGCGGAAACACGCGGCATTGAAGAAGAAAGATAGCTGAGGGAACGGTGCTCCTCTTCCTTCTCCCCTTGTGGGAGAAGGTGGCTCCGCGAAGCGGAGACGGATGAGGGGTACGGCCGGGCTCGGAGTCTGTGGCTACCCCTCACCCGTCTGCGTGCCAAGCGGCGCGCATCCACCCTCTCCCACCCTGCACAGCGAAGCTGTGCCTGGGGGAGAGGGAAAAAACCTCAAAACAACGGCGGAATCTGCGCGACCTTCAGCGGCCCGAAGAACACTGCGCCATCGACGAACTTCAGCGGAAACGCCCGCGCCGGCTTGCCTTCCAGCGTGGCTGGCGAACCGATCGAATTCACGCCCGCAGCCAGTCCCGCGCCCGCATTCTTGCGCGCAAAATTGCCAAGCCCCGGGATCGCGCGATCCAGCGCGCCGAGAATATTGTTCACGTCCTGCGACTTCACACCCGGTGCCAGACGGTCCAGTGCCTCCTGCGGCACGCCCATCTCCAGGAGCTTGTCGATGCCCAGCGCGTTGATGGCCTTGTCGAGCCCGGTCACCGTCATCTGCAACTCGCCATCGAGATTGCCGGCTGCCGTGATGCCGAGCGAGCCCGTCGCCAGCGAGATGATGTCGCCCTGCTGCACGCGCGACTGCGTGATGTCGAGACGACCACCCGCCGCCTGAATCTCGCGAAAACGCTGCGGCCACGGCTTCGGCGACAGATCGGTGAGCCCCGACACCTGCGCGCGGATATCCGTGTCGAAGGGGCGGCAAGCAACGGATGCACATCGGCAATGGTGCCGCTGGTGATGCGCAATGCGGTTTCGATCACCGGCTTCTCCGGTGTCGAGTTCGGCGCCGTACGGCCATTGAGTATGACGCTCTTGGCGCGCACGGCCGGCGCCTGCGCGGTGCCGGCGAAGCGATCCAGCGTCAGGTCATCGAACACGAGATCGCCGCTATCGGGCGTGCCGGGCAGGCCGGTGATGCTGCTGCGCGCATTGCTCCAGCCCATCGCCATCCAGGGCTGGCCCTGCTGCGCGATCACGGCGGGCGCCTTGAACTCGGCGATCAGCAGCCGCGGCGTATAGATCTGGGCCACGACCAGAATCTCGCCGAGCTTTGCGGTGACCGGAATCTGGGTGGCATTCTGAGTCGCCGTCTGCGCCTGCAGCGCAACGCTCACGCCGTCGCAGCGGACTTCGAGGCGGAACGGGAAGCCTGCGACCGAACGATTCGCGCATTCATATTTGCGCCCGGCGGCCGCCTCGCGCGCCTGCCACAGTTCGACATTCTCATCGACCTTGGAGGCGGCAAAGAACCAGAAACCGGTCCAGGCGAGGCAGATGACGACCACGACCACGGGCATGAAGAACAGGAGCCCGAGGCGACGACGGCGAGGTTCAAGAATATCTGACATAAGCGGACCTAGATCGCAGGAATTTGTCGAAACGGCGGTGCCGACGGGAGGTTTCCCTTCGCATGATCGGCCTGCTTCTGCTAGTGCGACCCCATGACCCCTCCGAATTCGCCCGCCCCCGACAGCCATCATGACCTCTGGGTGTTCGGCTATGGTTCGCTGATGTGGCGGCCGGGCTTCGATTTCATCGAACAGACACCGGCCCGGCTGATCGGCGAACATCGGGCGCTCTGCGTCTATTCCTTCGACCATAGGGGCACGCCGGAGAAGCCCGGCCTCGTGCTCGGTCTCGACCGCGGCGGCGCCTGCCGCGGCATCGCCTTTCGCGTGGCCGCCGACAAGAAAGATGCGACCATCGCCTATCTGCGCGAGCGCGAGCAGACGACGGGCGTGTATCGCGAGGTGATGCGTTCAGTCTGGCTTGATGACGATGCCCGCTCGCGGGTCAGCGCACTAACCTATGTGGCCGATCGCAGCCATGTGCAGTATGCGGGCCGGCTGTCGCTTGCCGAACAGCTACGCGTCGTGCGGCAGGGCCACGGGCGATCAGGCAACAATCGCGACTATGTGCTATCGACGGTGAAGTCGATCGAGGCGCAGGGGTTCAAGGATGCGCAGTTGCATAAGCTGGCGATGATGCTGCATGAGTGAGCGCTGATCTTCTCCCTCCCCCAAGCCGCGAAGCGGCGCAGCGGGGAGGGTGGATCGAAGCGAGCGTTCAGCGAGCTTCGAGACGGGTGGGGTCTCTCCCACGAAGAACATCACGCGGGAGAGACCCCACCCAACCTTCGCTACGCTCAGGCCACCCTCCCCGCTGCGCCGCTTCGCCGCTTGGGGAGGGAAAAGAAAGAGTCCTACCTCTCCTTCACCGCCACATCAGGCACCCGCCCGAAAATCTCCGCCTGCTCCGCGCGTCCCTCCGCCACCAGCCGGTCCGTCGCTTCCTCGATCCGCTCTGCCAGCAGTGGCAGAAACTCCTTGCGGTCCATGCCGGCCGGCAGCGGCGGCAAAAACTCCACCACGATCGTGCCGGGATAGCGCAAAAAAGTCCGCCGCGGCCAGAACAGGCCGGAATTCAACGCCACCGGCAAACACGGCTCGTTGCTCATGGCATAGATCTGCGCGACACCGCTCTTGTAATCTGGCGGCGCGCCGACTGGACGGCGCGTGCCTTCGGGAAAAATGATCAGCTGACGGCCGCCCTGGATCGCAACTGCGGCGCGTTTGCTCATGTCCATCAGCGCACGCACGCCGCCCTTGCGGTCGACCTCGATCATCTTGGACTTGATCAGATACCAGCCGAAAAACGGAATGCGGCCGAGTTCCTTCTTGTAGATGAAGAGCGGCCAGTCGAAGAACTGCAGCAGCGCGAATGTTTCCCACATCGACTGGTGCTTGGACGCGACGATCAGCGGGCCGTCGGGAATGCGCTCACGGCCACGGATCTCGAACTTCGTGTTGCACACCACACGCATCAGCCAGATGCTGCTGGTGCCCCACATTTTCGCGACGCTCATGAAGAAGCGCGGCGGCAGCGGCAGGGTCGGGATGGCGACCAGAATCCAGAACACCAGCAGCGCGTAGAACAGCACCTGATAGATCAGCGAACGCAGGAATATCATGTCTTCAAACTTCGCTCGATCAATGGAATCAGGAGGCTCAGGATACGGGCTTGCGCGGTGCCGGCTCGGGCAGCTCGTTGGTATCGGGCATCAGATCGATGCCGATATTGGCCAGCCGCGCCCGCGCTTCGGCGGCGATGTATTTCACATATTCCGATAACAGCAAACGCAGCGTGGTGCCACTGGTCCACCAGGCCTCGTCACGCCAGCGCTCGCCGATCACCGAAAACGGGATCAGCTCCACATCCGGCAACTCATGCGACAGTTCCACCAGTGCGCGCGGCATATGGTAGTTCGACGTCACCACGATCAGCGAATGGAAACCCTGCTTGCGGACCCAGCGCCGCGTCTCCACCGCATTGCTGCGCGTATCGGTGGCGGAGCGATCGAGATCGACGCAACAGGCGAGCAGGCGCTGGTCGTTGTCCGGCAGCGAGCGCTGGATATTGCCGATGCCATTGGTGGGATGCACGCCGGAGATCAGCAGGCGCTTGCCGAAGCCATTGCCGAGCAGATCCAGCGCATCGGCCACGCGCGATGACCCGCCCGTGAGCACGACGATGCCATCGGCTTTGGTGGACGGCGTGACATCGCCATGGCGCAGCTGCGACAGGAACGCAACGAAGCCGACAAGACCGACCATGAAGCCGATGGCAACAGCGGCGACCAGGGCAGCACGGATCAACCGCCGCCGTGGCAGCGGCTTTGCCGGCGCGTCATCGATCTGGTTGTGGTCGTCCAACAAGGTCATCGTTCTGGTGCGGAGTTTTGCCGCCGCAATTTTAAGCACATTTCGACGCTTTGGCGATGCTCCAGCGGCGCCATCAGCGTCAGTCGATGTCATTGAGCGTCGCAAACAGCGTGCGCCGCGATGCAGCGGCCGTGATCGCTGCGATCACAAGCGCCTGCCCGGCCAGGATCAGATAGCCCGACGGCCGCAGCGAGAAGGTGCCGAGCAGCGCCGCAAACTGATCGCCCACCGCCGTGCCGGAGAACCAGCTCGCGATGGACTCCGAGAAGCCGAACATCAGCATCGCGACACCGCCGCCGATCACGCCGCCCTGCAGGCCAAGCCTGAGAAAATGGCGGAAGAAACGATTGGCAATATAGCGATCGCCGGCGCCGACGAAATGCAGCACCTCGACGATCGGCTTGTTCGCCGCCATGGCGCCGCGGGTCGCGAACGACACCGAGATGATGGTGGCGACAATCACCAGTGCGAGAATGCCGAGGCCGGCCAGCACCACGGCCGAGGTCATCGAGCGCATGCGCTCCACCCAGGCGCGGTGATCATCCACGCTCGCGCTCGGCGCCACCTGCGCTACGCGCGCACGCAGGCCGACGATATCCAGTGCCGTGCCCGGCGTGACCCGCGCAACGATGACGCGCGGCACCGGCAGTTCATCCAGCGACAGGCCCGTGCCGAGCCAGGGCTCGAGCAATTGCGCCGATTGCTCCTTGGTGTAGGGCTGAACTTCGACGATGCCCGGCTGGCCGCGCACGGCCTCCGACACTGCCTGCGCATCGCGTTCGAGATTGCGGCCCGCGGCTGGCTTCACCTGGATGGTGATTTCGCTTGCGACTTCCGACTGCCATTCGGAGGCCGAGGCGCTGATCAGCAGGACGGCGCCGGATGTGATCGAGGCGAGGAACGTCATGATCGCGACCACGGCGACCAGCGCGCGGCCGGCGATCTGGCCGCTCGGCACGATGGGCGACGCATTGCGCGCCTTCGCGGGGACCTGCGGGCGCTCCTGCCCGAGATCCATCAGCGGTCCATGCTCGTCGCCGATCCTGCTCACGCCTTGTGCCTATTCATACATATGCAGCCGGCCCTGATGCAGCACCATGCGACGCGCGTCGTACTGGTCCATCAGGGTGATGTCATGGGTCGCGATGATCACGGCCGTACCGGATTTGTTAAGTTCGATGAACAATCGCAGCAAGCGGCGGCCGAGCGTCGGATCGACGTTGCCGGTCGGCTCGTCCGCAAGCAGCAATTGCGGCCGCGCGATCACCGCGCGCGCGATCGCAGCGCGCTGTTTCTCACCGCCTGACAGAATCGGTGGCAGCGCATCCATGCGCTCGCCGAGGCCGACCCATTTCAGGAGATCGATGACTTCGCGGCGATAGCTGGATTCCTCGCGACCCATCACGCGGAACGGCAGCGCGACATTCTCATAGGTGGTCATGTGATCGAGCAGACGGAAATCCTGCAGCACGATGCCGATGCGCTTGCGCAGATCGGCGATCTCGTCCTTCGCCAGCAGCGAGATGTCCTGACCGAACAGGTTCACGAGGCCGCGCGTCGGCCGCAGCGACAGGAACAGCAGGCGCAGCAGCGACGTCTTGCCGGCGCCGGAAGGGCCGGTCAGGAATTGAAAGGAATGCGCGGGGATCTGAAAATTCAGATCGCGCAGAATTTCCGGACCAAGCCCGTATCGCAGGCCTACATTTTCGAACCGGACCACGTGCAGCTCCGTTCGACGGATTCACTAAAGGCGCAAGATAACGGTCATTTGCTTGTGCGGCCGTTATGGTTTCCGATTCGTTAACGGTCGTCTTGTAGTTTGCCACCATGTCATCGGCACTCGGCACCATGCATATCGTCTGTCCCAACTGCACGACGTCCTACGCCGTCAATCCGGCCGGCTTCGGCGATGCCGGCCGCACCGTGCGCTGCGCGCGCTGCAAGGAAGTCTGGCTGGCCAAGCCGGAAGCCCTCGCTCCGCCCAAGCCGGCCATGGCTGCGAGCCAGCCCGAACCGGATGAAGACCTCAGCGCCTGGGGTGTCTCCGAGGAAGAGGCGCGGGAGCCCGATGTTCCCGTGGTCGAGAGCCCTTCGATCTCGGCCGACTTGCCGGCAGAACCTAAATTCCAATCGCGGACCGAAGATGCCGACTGGACGGTCGCCGCCCGCGAAGATGCCGGACCGTCGCCAAAAAGTAGGTTGTCGCGCACGGGCAGGCTGCGCAATCTGACTCCCCGGATGCGGCCACGCGGCCTCAACAGGTCGCATATTTTGCCCATCGCCACTGCCGCCATGGCTGCCTTCGTGATGGCACTGTCGATCTGGCGGGTCGATATCGTCCGCCTGATGCCGCAAACCGCTGCATTTTATCAGGTTTTCGGCCTCGACGTGAATATCCGCGGCCTCGCCTTCAAAGACGTCAAAATCACCACCGAGACCGTCGACGGCAAACCGGTGATGCTGATCGAGGGGTATGTGGTCTCCGAGACCCGCGTGCCGACGGCCATGCCGCGCCTGCGCTTCGTGGTGCGAGACGAAAAGGGCACCGAAATCTATGCCTGGAGCGCCGTGCTGGAGCAGCCCGGCCTCAATCCCGGTGATAAGACATGGTTCAAGTCCCGCCTGGCTTCGCCGCCGGCGGAAGGCCGCAGCATCGACGTACGCTTTTTTAACAAGCGCGACGTCGCTGCGTAGAGCATGATCCCGAAAAGCAGCATTCGGTTTTCGGATCAGATCGTGCTCCAAGAGACAAACGTGTTTGAGGACTATTGATGTCGCGTATCCTGATCGCGGATGACGAAGAACCGTTGCGCCTGCTGGTCGGCCGCGCCATCGGCATGGATGGCCATGAGGTCGTGACCGCCGAGGACGGCGCTGAGGCTCTCGAAATCCTGACCGAGCAGGAAGGCCGTTTCGATCTCCTGCTCACCGACATCAAGATGCCGATCATGGACGGCATCGCGCTGGCGCTTGCGGCTGCACGCGACTTTCCCGATCTCACGATCCTGCTGATGACCGGCTTTGCCGACCAGCGCGAGCGCGCCACCGGTCTCAACGCCATCGTTCATGACGTGGTGACGAAGCCATTTTCCGTAGCCGATATCCGCACCGCGGTCGCCGACGCACTGGCCTCCCGCAACAAGGCCTAGATCCGTCGGCGTTCTGACCGATAGCGCAGGGCTGTGCCGTCCTGCGGCCTCTGGTGCGCGCGTTGCTGCTTTTGTAGATATCGCACCAAGCACGCAGCAACGTACTTTGATACCGCCACAAGGAATTGGGATGACTGACGCCGACCTCGAAGCCGCCGGCTGGACGATCATGCATGACGACGGCTTCATCCAGCTGGTTGGCCCGATGTGGCACCGGGAAGTGGACGGCGCGCACGAATTCGCCATTCTGGGCCAGGAAAAGCATCGGAACCGCCGCGGCGTCGTACAAGGCGGCGCTGTGATGACGCTGGCCGATCGCAGCTGCGGCATGGGCGCCCGCGCAGCCGCCGGCGTCGAAGCCCTCGCCACGGTTCAAATGGACACCTATTTCGTCGATGCAGCCCGGATCGGCGACCTGATCGTGTCGCGCCCGCGCGCCGTGCGCACCAGCAAAAGCCTGATCTTCATGACCACCGAAGTGACCGTAGGCGACAACCACGTCGTTGCCACCGCCCATGGCGTGTTCAAGGTGATGCGGGACAATGCGGACAAAGGGCGCAATCCGGGCTGACGATTCAGACGGCGCGACGAAACTTTCCGGTTTTCGGAACGAAAAGACGGTCACGCACTTACAGTTGTGCAGCTTTCGTGCTGTGCCCGTGACTATTGATAACGTGTTTCAAAACATGGCCTTTTCATCCCACCGCGCATCGAATGCCCAGATGGCGGCCAGAATTGCCCCCAACGAGCCGGCGACAGCCGGCAACCATAACCATGCTCAGGAGACGGTCGTGGTCCTGGTGGTCGAGGACGATCCACTCCTGCGCATGAATGCCGTCGATATGATCGAGGAGGCCGGATTTCAGGCCGTCGAGGCCCCGAATGCCGACGCTGCGATCAAGATGCTCGAGGCGCGAGCCGACATCCGGCTGATCTTCACGGATATCGATATGCCCGGCTCGATGGACGGGCTGGCGCTTGCCCATGCCGTGGCCAACCGGTGGCCGCCGGTCCGAATCTTTGCGACGTCGGGCCATTTCAAGGTGAGCGAAAAGGACCTGCCCAGCGGCGGCCGGTTCATTCCGAAGCCCTATCGGCAGCATCAGCTCATCGATATGCTGGCCGAACTATCAGCTTCATCCCCACGGTAACCGTATTGCAGCGCGCTCGCGCTTGACGCTTACCGCCTCCACAGCCACGCTGGTTGCAACATACCAGCTTTCGGCAGGGGCAACCGATGTGGGCATCGCTTGAGCGTCTTTTCGACAGTTCCATGTTTGCACCGCATGGCATTTGCCTGCTCTGGGAGCCGGGGCTGATATGGCTGCATGTCGGCTCTGACGCGCTGATCGCTGCGGCGTATTTTTCTATTCCCATTGCACTGACAATCTTCGTCTCCAAGCGCCGGGATGTTGAATTCGGCTGGATCTTCTGGGCGTTCGCTTTCTTCATCATGGCGTGCGGCCTCACCCATGTGATGTCCATCTACACGCTGTGGGTGCCCGCCTATGGGCTCGAAGGAATCGTCAAGGCGATGACGGCCGTCGCCTCGGTCATGACAGCAGCTATCATGTGGCCGCTGCTGCCAAAACTTCTTGCGATCCCCTCCCCGGCACAGCTTCGCGAAACCGAACTGGCGCTGATGGAAGAAAGCCGCCATCGCCGCGAAGCGGAGGATCTGCTGCGACATACGCAGAAGATGGAAGCCATCGGCCATCTCACCGGCGGCGTCGCGCATGATTTCAACAACCTGCTGACCATCATCAGCGGCAATCTTGAAATCGCCGAACAGAGCATCACCAACTGGACCGACACTTCACGCGATCGTCTCAAACGTGTCATCAAAAGTGCTGCGGGTGGCGCACAGCGCGCTGTGGTTCTCACCCAGCGCCTGCTTGCCTTTGCGCGACGACAACCACTCGATCCGAAGCCCCTCAATGTGAACGGACTGCTGCAGGGCATGTCCGAATTCTTCCAGCGGACATTGGGAGAAAACATCGATATCGAGATCGTCGGCGGTGCCGGTGTCTGGCAGGTCGAGGTCGATCCCAGCCAGATGGAAGCCGCAATCCTCAATCTCGTGGTCAATGCGCGCGATGCCATGAACGGCGTGGGGAAATTGACGATCGAGACCAGCAACGCGTTTATCGATGAAGCTTACGCCCAGCAGTCAGGCATACGTGTCGGGCAATACGTCCTGATATCCGTTTCGGACAATGGCCCCGGCATGCCGAAGGATGTGCAGGAGCGCGCCTTTGATCCATTCTTCACGACAAAAGAACCCGGCCAGGGGACAGGCCTGGGACTGAGCCAGGTCTACGGTTTTGTCAGGCAGTCCGATGGGCATGTGAAGATCTATAGCGAGGTCAGCGAAGGCACCACGATCAAGATCTACCTGCCGCGCAATACGCGCGTCCCCGATTACGCGATGGAAACGAACCATCAGATCATTGGAAGCAAGGGTGATGAAACCATCATGGTCGTCGAAGACGATCCAGATGTCAGGTCATACATCGTCGAGACATTGGAGGGCCTCAACTATCAGGTCCGCACAGCCTGCAATGCGGCCGCAGCGCTGGCCGAATTCACCGACGACCCCGAACCTTTCGACCTGCTGCTGACGGATATCGTCATGCCCGGAATGAACGGCCGATTGCTGGCCGACGAAATGGTGAAGCGCTTGCCATCCCTCAAGGTGTTGTTCATGACCGGATATTCGCGCAACGCCATCGTGCACCAGGGGCGCCTCGACCCCGGCGTATCGCTGCTGCAAAAACCCATCACGCAGGCGGCTCTGGGCAGCAAGATCCGCGAACTGCTCGATAAGCGACCGTAACGCAGGCTAGAGCATGATCCTGTCTAAATCCCGGTATCCACTTTTCGGGATCATGCTCTAATGCGGACGGGGGTTCGCCGAGACCAGTTTCAGCGTGGGTTTATCATCTGCCGCCGACATCTGCCGGGCATCTGCACTTGCAGCCTCACCATATGTCGCCATGTGCCTTGCCAGCCAGTGTTCAAAATCAGGTACCGACAGAGCGGGCGCGTGAACGAAGCCCTGCGTCACGTCACAGCCGAGTTCGGCCAACAATCGGCGCTGGCCGTCGGTCTCCACGCCTTCCGCCACCACTGTCATACCCAGACTTTGTCCGACACGAACGATGGCACGCGTGATCGCCAATGCGCTCGCCTGACTCTCGATATCGCGCATGAAACTGCGATCTATCTTGAGCTCGCGGACGGGCAGATCGGCCAAACGGCTCAGGCTCGAATAGCCGGTGCCGAAGTCGTCCATGGACAGACGCACACCCGATTGCCGGATTTTCTCCATCGTTTCGATGGCCGTCGAATGCTCGCACATAACCACGCCTTCCGTGACCTCAAGCATCAGCGCATCCGGAGCCAAATCATTCTCCGACAGAATATTCCTTACGAGCTCAGCGAGATCAGGGTTCTGGAAATTGATCGGCGACATATTCACCGACACGCACGGCACGTGAAGCCCCGCGCGACGCCACGCAGAAATCTGCTGACACGCTTCGCGCAATGACCATGTCCCGATCATCTCGATGAGACCGTATTCTTCGGCAAGCGGAATGAATTTTGACGGCGGGACATCGCCGAGAACGGCGTCCTGCCAACGCGCCAGAGCCTCGGCGCCATAGACACTTCCATCAATTCGCAACTGGGGCTGGTAGTGCAAGCGCAAGCCCCCTGCATGATCGCGTTGCGCAACGCGGTACTGAATGCGAGGCGCTCTTCGGTAATGCGATTCATATCGGCACTGAAAAAACGATATGTCGATCGGCCCGCGAGTTTCGCCTGATACATGGCCGCATCGGCATGCTTGAGCAATCCATCGATGTCGTCAGCATTGTCGGGATACATGCTGACGCCGATACTTGCCGAAACCGGCACGGCCTTCGATCCGAGCTGGATCGGCGGCATCAGCGACTCCAGCAACCGGTTTGCGATCGCCGCAGCGTCTTCCACATTGCAGTTGGGCAGCACAACCACGAACTCGTCACCGCCCTGCCGGCTGATCGTATCCGCCGGGCGAATCTGTTTGCAGAGCCGCTGCGTGACGCTCACCAACAGATCGTCACCGACGGAATGACCGAGCGTATCGTTCACGTCCTTGAAGTGATCGATATCGAGAAACATGACAGCAATCCGGCCATGCGGACCACTCGCATCGATCTGCCTCGTCATGATCCGATGCAACTGCGCCCGATTCGGAAGACCAGTCAGCGCATCGAAATAGGCGAGACGCGCGATCTCGCTGCGTGCTTCGTGGCGCTCGATGACGAGCGCACACAGGTTGACGCAGTTCTGGACAATGGTCTGATGCCACCGCGTCGGAGCCTTGGATTCGCGAAAGTAAAAGCCGAGAGCCCCGATGACACGCCCATCTTTCGCTTTGATGGGGGTAGACCAGCAAGCACGGAGGCCGGCCTGCAATGGCAACTTGTTGTAAGCCTGCCATTTCGGATCTGTTGCGATATCGATCGACAAGACCGCCTCGCCGCTGAATGCCGCAGCACCGCAACAGCCCACCTCCGGGCCGAGGAGCAGACCATCGATCGCTTCAGCGAATCCGGGCGGCAGGCTTTTGCCTCCCAACGGATGCAGCAGACCATCCACATCGACATGCAGCACCGAACAAACCACGTCAGGCGCGATCGCTTCGACGCGCGCGCAAAGGTCATTGATGACATCGAGGACAGGCATGTCGTTGGCGAGATTTTCCAACGTGAGATGCTGAAGCGAATGGATTTGCTTGCTCTCGGTGATATCGACCAGAACGGCGATCAGACATTTGACCTCGCCATTGGCACCGCGATCGGCATTGACGGTGGTCGATATCCAGATCGCTTCCCCATCCTTGTCGTAAGTGAGCAGCTCTTCATGTCCGTGCCCATCGGCATCGATGCTCGCATGAAACCGAGTGATCGCTTCGTAGTCCGTATATTCGCCGGTCAACAGATGTTGGGGATGCTTGCCTATCGCTTCCGCCAGCGAATAGCCGAACAGGTCCGTGAAGGCCTTGTTGACGTAAATGATGTGCGAATCGCGATCCATCACCACCACGACGCGGTCGGTCTTCTCGGCGACCAGCGCCATCAGCGCGTTCTTCTCCCGATCCTTCACCTCGTCGGTGACATCGCGCACGAAATTGATGTAGAGCGACTTGCCGCCATAATCGACGCGCGAGATTGAAAAGGCGCCCCACGCCTCTGTCCCGTCCTTTCGTTGCAGCCTGAATTCACGTCGCCCCTTGACCGGCGCAGCCGCAGGTAGAGCAGCCTTGATCGCGACGACTCCGTCGAGATTAGCGCGGACATCCTCCGGCACAAGAATATTGACGTTGCGGCCGACGACCTCATCACGACCAAAGCCCCAAAGCCTTTCGGCTGCACTGTTGAAATGCCGGATTTCGCTTCCGAGTCCGGTGATGACCACAGCATCGACGGCGTGTTCGAATGCCGAAAACAGTGCTTTTGCAGCATCGCTGGATTGGCCGAATGGCTGTCCGACTTGGCTAGCTGACATAGATCGACCTTCACTCAATAGACGCAATTCATTTCAAGACGAGCGCGCTTCCGATCTACCGATCGCCACACTTCGTCGCGCAGAGTACTCAAACACCAATCCGTCAAACAGGTATGCGGTCATCGTCCGATAGGGCGAACCGGGAAATATCGTTAAAGCAATGTAAATGAGGTCAGTATCTTCGATTGCGCGTCAGGCCACCGTGGTATCAGCGGCTTCCGCTTCAGCAACGATCTGCGCCCGCACATCGCGACATTCGGCGACAAGCGCCATCCATCGCTCTGCATGGCGCGCGGCGAGCCATGCTTCGAAATCGGGCGCGCGAAGCGCGGGTGAATACAGGAAGCCCTGGATGACGTCGCAACCAAGCTCCGTCAAAATCTGGCTCTGCCCCTCCGTCTCGACGCCTTCGGCGACGACCGTCATGTTGAGACTCTGTCCCACACGAACGACCGCGGTGGCGATCGCCAGCGCTCCCGCCTCACTCTCGATATTGCGCATGAAACTGCGATCGATCTTCAACTCACGCACGGGCAGTTGCGCGAGGCGGTTCAGGCTGGAATAGCCGGTTCCGAAGTCATCCATCGACAGGCCGATGCCTGCGGCACGGATCTTGTTCATGGTCTCGATCGCTATCGCGTGATTGCTCATCACGACGCTTTCCGTCACTTCCAGCATCAGGCGCGCCGGTGAAAGACCATTCTCGGCGATCAAAGCCGACACCAGAGCCGGAAGCTCGGCATTCTCGAAATTGATCGGTGAAAGATTCACCGACACCGACGGCACGTTCAGGCCGGCTTTGCGCCACTCTGCCATCTGACGACATGCTTCGCGCAACGACCATATGCCGATCTGTTCGATCAGCCCGCATTCCTCGGCGAGCGGAATAAAGCGCGACGGTGGAACATCGCCGAGCACCGGATCGTGCCATCGTGCCAGCGCTTCGACGCCGTAGAGGCTGCCATTCCTTGCGCGTATCTGCGGCTGATAATGTAGGCTCAGGCCTTCGCCCGATATGGCCGCACGTAGCGCCGTGCTCAGTGCGAGCCGCTCATCACTCGCGCGATCCATTTCGCTGCTGAAGAAGCGATAAGTCGATCGCCCCGCCTGCTTCGATTTATACATCGCAGAGTCGGCATATTTGAGAAGACCATCGAGGTCGCGCGCGTTGTCCGGATACATGCTGATGCCGGCACTGGCGGTGACGGAGACCTTGTCATTGGCAAGCTGTATGGGCTGCGACAGAACATCCGTGATGCGGCCGGCAACAGACGCCGCATCATCGGATGTGCAGTTCGGCATCAGAACGATGAACTCGTCGCCCCCTTCCCGGCTGAGAACATCACCCGGGCGGATCGTTGCCTGCAATCGACGGGTCGCCGCAATCAGCAGCTCGTCGCCCACGGCATGCCCGAGCGTATCGTTGACATCCTTGAAATGATCGAGATCGACGAACATCACCGCGACATTCTTGCCTGCTGGGCAAGCCGCAATCGCGTTCTCCATCAATTGTCGCATATGCGTGCGGTTTGGCAGGCCGGTGAGCGCATCGAAATAAGCGAGGCGCGAAATCTCGTTGCGTGCTTCTTCGCGCTCGATCGCGAGAGCACCGAGATGCACACAGGCCTGAACGATGCTGCGATGCCAGCGGCTCGGACCACGTTTCTCGCGATAATAGAAGGTGAAGGTTCCAATCACCCTGCCATCTTTCGCCCGGATCGGATTGATCCAGCATGCCGTCAAACCCGCGGCGACGATGACCGCGCTATAGGACTGCCAGCTCGGATCCGACGCGATGTCTTCGACCAGGACCGCCTCTCCGTTGAGAAGCCCGCAGGTTTCCGATTTGAAGTCATGCGTGATGATGACGCCGTCCATCGCCTTGGCGTGGGTCTTCGGAAGACTTGGCGCGCCCAGACGATGGAGCATTCCGGCGGAATCGATCTGCGTCAGAGAGCAGACCACGTCGGGAGCGATTTTCTCGACCTTGCGGCATAGGTTGTCCATGACCTTACGCAATGGCTGTTCATCCGCCAGAGCTTCCAACATATAGCTCTGCAACGACTGCAATTGCTTGCTCTCGGTGATGTCAGTCATCATCGAGACCAGATATTTCAGATGTCCGTCATCATCGTGGATCGCGCTGAGCGCGGCCAGAACCCAGACCTCGTTGCCGCTCTTGTCATAGACCAGAAGCTCCTGTTCGGCAGAGCCGCCCGTCTGGATCTGGTGATAGAGCTGCTTGAGCGTGGTCGGGCTTGTGTATGGCCCCACCAGCAATTCTTCGGGCTGGCACCCTGCGGCGTCAGCCCAAGTGTAACCGAGCATGTCGGTGAAGGCGTCGTTGACGTAACAGATCTTGGCGTCTGAACACGCCACATAGATTGCGCGGTTCGTCTTATCGACCACCAGTCCCAACAGGGCGACTTGTTCACGGCGCTTCACGTCTTCGGTGACGTCGCGCACGAATCCCATATAGGTGACTTCGCCATTCACCTCGACACGCGATATCGACAGCGATCCCCATACTTCGCTGCCGTCCTTGCGTTCGATCTTCACTTCGCGGCTTTGACCGACGATGCGACCGTCCTTCGTTTTTCGATCTCGGGCGATATATGTGTCGTGATGAGGCCGGATGCCGGCTGGCACGAGGACGTTCACATTGTGGCCGAGCACTTCGCGTCGGTCATAGCCCCAGAGATTTTCAGCCGCGGCATTGAAGTGGATGACGTTGTTGTCCGCATTGATCATCACCACAGCAATGGTGGCCTGCTCGATACCTGCAAGAAGCGATCTCGCTGTATCGCTCTCGTTCACCAGCACCAAAGTCATCGCTCAACTCACAATATGCACGTCCAAAACTTGAGCCGATCAAAAGGGCCCAAACCCCGGCTTCTGCCGTGGTGGTGCATTTCTACGGGCGAGCCGTCGCCAATTGGTTTTCGCAGGTGCTCAATGCCCCGAGCAAAGCAGATGTGATTAAGGGGCTCCTAAAATGGCGCAGCTTCAGAAAGAAGCGCACGACGCGACGCAACCTGCGATGGCTGGAATGAAGTAAATCGGTATCATGGCGCTACCCGGAGCGTCAGTGCGCCTCGGCAGCCAGCACCGCTTCCACGCGAATCTCTTCCGTGAGGCGCGCCTTGAGTGCAGAAAATGCCGGGCTCGTCTTAATCGTATAGTGCCGCGGGTGCGGCAAATCGACCGGGATATCGGCTTTGATGCGGCCGGGACGCGCCGACATCACCACGGTGCGCGAGGCGAGGAAGATCGCTTCCTCGATATCATGCGTCACAAAAATCACCGTCTTGCGCTCACGCTCCCAGATGCCGAGCAGCAACTCCTGCATCAGCGCGCGGGTCTGGTTGTCGAGCGCGCCGAACGGCTCGTCGAGCAGCAGGATCTTCGGATCATTGGCGAGCGCGCGTGCGATCGCCGTGCGCTGCTGCATGCCGCCGGACAGCTGCTTCGGAAAGTGATTGGCAAAACTGGTAAGCCCGACCTTCTCCAGCCATTCGCGCGCGATGTTGCTGCGCTCCTTTTGCGAGATGCCGCGCTCGCGCAGGCCGAAAGCGACGTTTTCCGCGACCGTAAGCCACGGAAACAGCGTGTAGGACTGAAACACCATGCCGCGATCGGCGCCGGGGCCGGTGATCGCCTTGCCATCGAGCAGGATGCGGCCGGTGGTCGGCGTATCCAGGCCGGCCACCATGCGCAGCAGCGTGGACTTGCCGCAGCCGGACGGCCCGAGAATGGTGACGAAGTCGTTGTCGGCGACGTTGAGATGGGTCGGCTCCAGCGCACGCGTGGGCGAACCGCCGCGGACCGCCGGGAATACGCGCGAGACGTTCTCGATGACGAGCTTGCTCAAATGATGCTCCACGGGAACAGGCGCTTGTTGGCGGCCTTGAAGACGTAGTCCGAGATCAGACCGATGATGCCGATGACGATGATGCCGAAGATGATCTGGCCGGTGGCAAGCAATGCCTGGCTGTCGATGATCATATGGCCGATGCCCGAGGACGAGCCGATCAGTTCGGCGACGATCACATAGGTCCAGGCCCAGCCGAGCACGAGGCGCAGGATTTCGGCGATTTCCGGCGCGGCAGACGGGATCAGCACACGGCGCAGCACGCCATCGTCTTTCGCGCCCAGCGTCAGCGACGCCTCGACAAGATCGCGGCGCACGCTGCCGACGGCGACGGCGACCATCAGGATGAGCTGGAACACCGAGCCGATGAAGATCACCAGCAGCTTCTGCATTTCGCCGATGCCGGCCCACAGGATCAGCAGCGGGATGAAGGCCGAGGCCGGCAGATAGCGCGCGAAGGAGACGAAGGGTTCGAGAAAGGCTTCGACCGGCTTGTAGGCCCCCATCAGGATGCCCAGCGGCACCGCCACCAGAGCCGCCAGCACGAAACCGCCGACCACGCGCCAGATCGTCATGCCGATATCGAACAGGAAGCCCTGCTTGGTGAGCAGGAACCAGCCGTCCTCGATCATCGTGAGTGGATTGGCGAGAAAGGTCTTCGAAACGAAGCCGCCAAAGGTCGCGAACGACCAGCCGGCCACGAACAGCACGAAGAACGAGATGCCGAGCACCACGCGCGCAGGCGAGGAGATGGGTGCGAGTGGTTTCATGTCCGACTATCGATGCCAAATGTCGTCATTGCGAGAAGCGAAGCGACGAAGCAATCCAGCTCTTGGCATTCTGGATTGCTTCGCCGAAGCAAAATTGGCAATTGCCAATTTTGCGGGGCTCGCAATGACGATCTGTTACTGAATGAAGCGCGGATCGGCGAGCTTGGTCAGATCCGGGATCTGCTTGATCACACCGATTTCGAGCAGCAGCTCGGCGGCTTCCTTCGAGAAGGCAGCATGTTCGCCGGCAAAGAACTTCTTGTTCTGCTCCTGATCCTGCCAGCGCAGATACTGCGCGGAGGCCCCGAACTTCTCGCCACTCTGCTTCACATCCGCGCCCATGATCTCGTAGGACTTGGCCTGATCCGCCTTGATCATTGCCAGCGCCTCGAAATAGCTCTTGGTCAGCGCCTTCACCGCAGCTTCATTCTCGGCGATGAATTTCGGCGAGCAGCCGAAGGTGTCCATGATCATCGGATAATCGAGCGTGGTGGCGATGATCTTGCCGGCTTCCGGCTTCTCACGCACGGCCGAGAGATAGGGCTCATAGGTCATCGCCGCATCGTTCTGGCCAGCGATGAAAGCCTGCGCTGCGGGGCCCGGCTCCATATTGACGACGGAGACGTCCTTCACGCTGAGGCCGTTCTTCTTCAGGAACCAGGCGAGCGTGAAATAGGGCGCGGTGCCAGGCGCCGATGCGGCGACCGTCTTGCCCTTCAGGTCCTTGATCGCAGCGACATTGCCGCGCACGGCCATGCCGTCGGCGCCATAGCTCTTATCGAGCTGAAATAGTTGCGTGGTGGCAACGCCGTTCGCATTCCAAACCACCCAGGTCTCGACCGTGGTGGCGGCGCACTGCACGTCACCCGACGCGATGGCGAGATGGCGGCTGGCCTGCGGGATCTTCTTGATGGTGACGTCGAGGCCGTTCTTGGCGTAGATGCCGGCTTCCTTGGCGAGGGTCAGCGGCGCGAAGCCGGTCCAACCGGACATGCCGATGGTGACCTTGGTCTGCGCAGCGGCAGGCGTTACAGCCACGGGCGTTGCGGCGAAGGCCGCGAGCGCGGCGGCGACGGATACTCCAATCAACTTCATAACCCACTCTCCTCAGCTAGTTTGAAATAATACTGCACGGCAACATGCTGGAATGCCAGAGGCAATTTCCGAGCCGCCACTGCGACAGATGAGTCCTGCTATCGCCATCACGCGCGTCCCGCAGGGGTGAAGCGCGCGGTCAACCGGTACAGATCATTCGGATAGGTGACGCGCACCGCGGTGATGATCCTGTTCTTGCGCCAGGTGCGGCGCTCGACCACCAGGCAGGCGGCCGGCTTCTTCAGCGCCAGCGCCTGGCGCGCCTCGTCCTCCGCAAGACATGCGGTGATCTGGTGCTCGGCCTCGTTCCACGGCACATGGCCAAGCAGCCAGGTGCCCGGCGGCACGCTGGCGAAATCGATCTCCGCAGCGGCCGCGACCACATCGAGATTGATGAGGCGCTCCTCATAGGCGAAGGGACGCCCCTTGGCGATGTGGCGGCAACTCAGCACCAGCACGTCGCAGCCGCGCTCGGTGCCGAGACGTTCGAGATCGTCCTTCGTCGCCTTGCGTCGCTTGCGCGCCAGCAGCTCATAACCATAGGCCTCGCCGCGCTTGGCGATCTCGGCCTGGATATCCGGAATATGCAGCACCGCCGACTGCACCACCGGCTTCGCCACGAAACTGCCGAGCCGGCGCTTACGCTGGATCAACCCGGCCGCAGCAAGACCAGACATCACCTTGTTTACGGTCATGCGCGAACACTGATAGGTCTCGACCAGTTCATGTTCGAACGGCATGCGATGACCAGGCGGCCAGCGGCCCGACAGGATCTTGTCCTCGAGATCGGCGCGAATGCGCTGATAAAGCGCTTGCGGCGCCGCCTTGCCGTTCAGTGCTTTTGCCACACGTGCCGCCATCAAAGGCTCGCCAGACGCTTGACGACGCGGCGATAGCGCTCGGTGATCCCATCGCGCTTGAGATGACGTCCGCTTTCGACGACGCGCTTGCCACCGACGTAGACGCTGGAAATGGCGGGTTTTCCGGCCACAAACGTCGTCGCATCGAGCCAGCGATCGCCGGTGACGCCGCAGAGATCGGGATGTGTATCGTCGAGCACGACGATATCGGCACGCTTGCCGATTGCGAGCGCGCCGATATTGCGGCCGGACGCCTGCGCACCACCTGCGAGCGCGTGTTCGTAAAGCGCGCGGCCCGTGGATTCCCCGCTTCGACGCGCAACGGCGTTGCGGACGCGGTGATGCAGGCGCTGGCTGTATTCAAACTGCTTCAGTTCGCCGGGCGCAGTGATCTCGATATTGGAATCGGTACCCACGCCGAAAGCGCCGCCGGCTTCGATGAAGCGTGGGCCTTCGAAAATGCCATCACCGAGATTGGCTTCGGTCAACGGGCAAAGACCGACAACGGCGCCTGCTTTGGCGATGCCTGTCGTCTCCTCTGGCGTCAGATGCGTGGCATGGATCAGGACCCAGTGTTGATTAACGTCAACATGATCCAGCAGCCATTCGACCGGACGCTGACCAGACCAGGCCAGGCAATCCTCGACCTCTTTTACCTGCTCCGCAATATGCATATGGACCGGACCGGTCGAGACCGTGTTCAGCACGTCGTTCAGCGTCTCCGGCGTCACCGCGCGGAGCGAGTGCGGCGCGATGCCGATGGCGGCGTCAGCAACCGGCTTGATGGCTTCGCGCGAGCGCTCCAGCAAAGCGAGGAAACGCGCGGGATCATTGATGAAGCGACGCTGGCCATGAACGGGCGCCGCGCCGCCAAAGCCACTGAAATTGTAGAACACCGGCAGCAGCGTCAGGCCGATGCCGGTCTCGACGGAAGCGCTGGCAATCCGCGATGCCAGTTCAGCGAGATCGCCATAGGGCGCGCCGCTCTCGTCGTGATGCAGATAATGAAACTCGGCCACCGAGGTGAAGCCGCCTTCCAGCATCTCGGCATAGGCATAGGCAGCGATCGCCTCGACATCATCCGGCGTCAGCGTATCGATGAAGCGATACATCAATTGCCGCCAGGTCCAGAAACTGTCCTGGGTCTCGCCGCGCAACTCGGTGAGCCCGGCCATGCCGCGCTGAAATGCGTGACTGTGCAGATTGGGCATTCCGGGCAGCGCAACACCGCTGACGATTTCCGCGCCAGCACTGCTCGAATTGTCGGCAACGGCCGCGATCACGCCATTCTCGACCGTCAAGGTGACGTCGCGCGCCCAGCCGCCGGGAAGCAGCGCATGGGCGAAGAACAGCTTTTCTGCAGCACTTGACGCGTGCACGGCCTTGGTCCGTTGCATTCAAAAGACGCTCGACAATAAGCGAGGTCGCTGATTATGTATAGACATAGAACGTCCCAAATGAGCGGCAGCGCCTCATGACCTTCGATATGAAACCCTTCGATACGATCTGGACTAATGCCCGCCTCGCCACGATGGCCGAAGGTCAGCCCGGCCTTGGTATCATCGAGAACGCGTGCATCGCAGCGAAAGACGGGCGCATCGCCTTTGTCGGCGCGATTTCCGACCTGCCGGCGAATGCTGATGCGGCCGAGCGTATCGATTGCGGCGGCCGCTGGATCACGCCGGGCCTGGTCGATTGCCACACGCATCTGGTCTATGGCGGCCACCGTGCGAACGAATTCGCGATGCGGCTGGAAGGCGCGACTTACGAAGAGATCTCCCGCGCCGGCGGCGGTATCGCCTCCAGCATGACCTCGACGCGCGCAGCCAGCGAAGCGCAGCTCGTCGCCAGCGGCTTGAAGCGGCTCGATCACCTGATCGCCGAAGGTGTGACGACCGTCGAGATCAAATCCGGCTACGGGCTCGACAAGGACACCGAGATCCGCTGCCTGAAAGCCGCACGCCAGCTCGGCCACGCGCGCGACGTCGGCGTGGTCACCTCGTTCCTGGCCGCCCATGCGATGCCACCGGAAGCCAAGGGCGACAAGGACGCCTATATCGACGGCGTCATCCGCGACACGCTGCTGGCCGTTGCCGCGCTGAAACTCGCCGATGCCGTGGATGCCTTCTGTGAAGGGATCGCGTTTTCGCCGGAGCAAACCGCGCGACTGTTCGATGCCGCGAAAACCTACGGTCTGCCGGTCAAGCTGCATGCCGACCAGCTCTCGAACCTGCATGGCGCGAAACTCGCAGCTGATTACGGCGCGCTGTCAGCAGATCATCTCGAACACACCGATGAAGACGGAGTGATCGCACTGACCAAAGCCGGCACCGTGGCCGTGGTGCTGCCCGGCGCCTATTACACACTGCGCGAGACCCAGGCGCCGCCGATCGCCCTGTTCCGCAAGCATGGCACGCATCTGGCGTTGGCCACCGACAGCAATCCCGGCACCTCCCCGCTGACCTCGCTGCTGCTCACGATGAATATGGGCGCGACGCTGTTCCGCATGACGGTCGATGAATGCCTGAACGGCGTGACGCGCGAAGGCGCGCGAGCGCTCGGCAAGCTCCATGAGATCGGCACGCTGGAAGTCGGCAAATTCTGCGACCTCGCCATCTGGGAGATCGAGACACCGGCCGAACTCGTCTACCGCGTCGGCTTCAATCCGCTTCACGCGCGCGTCCGGCACGGCCGGACCACCTTCACGCATTAAGGACCGTCATCATGGATCGAGCTAAGAACTCGCGCATCGTCCGCAGCCCGCGTGGCACCGAGCTTTCGGCCAAGGACTGGCTCACCGAAGCGCCGCTTCGCATGCTGATGAACAATCTCGATCCGGAAGTGGCCGAGAATCCCAACGAACTCGTGGTCTATGGCGGCATCGGCCGCGCCGCGCGCAGCTGGGAAGCCTTCGATCAGATCGCAGCCTCGCTGCGCAATCTCAGCAACGACGAGACGCTGCTAGTGCAGTCCGGCAAGCCGGTCGGCGTGTTCCGGACGCATGCGGATGCGCCGCGCGTGCTGATCGCCAATTCGAACCTCGTGCCACGCTGGGCCAATTGGGAGCATTTCAACGAGCTCGATCGCAAGGGCCTGATGATGTACGGCCAGATGACCGCGGGCTCGTGGATCTATATCGGCTCGCAGGGCATCGTGCAGGGCACTTACGAGACCTTCGTGGAGGCGGGCCGCCAGCATTACAATGGCGACCTGTCCGGCCGCTGGATCCTCACCGCCGGCCTCGGCGGCATGGGCGGCGCGCAGACGCTCGCGGCCACCATGGCCGGCGCATCGTGCCTCGCGGTCGAGTGCCAGCCCAGCCGTATCGAGATGCGGCTGAAGAGCGGCTATGTCGATGTGCAGGCGAAGGATCTCGACGACGCGCTTGCCATCATCGACAAGGCGAAGCAGGACAAGAAGGCCATTTCGGTCGCGGTGCTCGGCAATGCCGCCGATATCTTCCCGGAACTGGTCCGCCGCGGCATCAAGCCGGACATCGTCACCGACCAGACATCTGCGCATGACCCCGTGAACGGCTATCTCCCCAAGGGCTGGACGCTGGCGGAATGGGAAGCCAAGCGCAACAGCGATCCCGCCGCGGTCGAGAAAGCCTCGCGCAAATCCATGAGCGAGCATGTCCGCGCGATGCTCGACTTCCACAAGATGGGCGTGCCGACCGTCGATTACGGCAATAATATCCGCCAGATGGCCAAGGAAGAAGGTGTCGAGAACGCATTCGACTTCCCCGGCTTCGTGCCCGCTTACATCCGCCCGCTGTTCTGCCGCGGCATCGGCCCGTTCCGCTGGGCCGCGCTCTCCGGTGATCCCGAGGACATCTACAAGACCGACGCCAAGGTGAAGGAGATCCTCGGGCACAACAAGGCGCTGGTGAACTGGCTCGACATGGCGCGCGAGCGCATTCAGTTTCAGGGCCTGCCGGCGCGCATCTGCTGGGTCGGGCTCGGCGACCGCCATCGCCTCGGCCTCGCTTTCAACGAAATGGTGGCTTCGGGTGAATTGAAAGCACCGATCGTGATCGGCCGCGATCATCTCGATTCCGGCTCCGTCGCCAGCCCGAACCGCGAGACCGAAGCCATGAAGGACGGCTCCGATGCGGTCTCCGACTGGCCGCTGCTGAACGCGCTGCTCAACTGCGCTTCCGGCGCGACCTGGGTGTCGCTGCATCACGGCGGCGGCGTCGGCATGGGCTTCTCGCAGCACTCCGGCATGGTCATCGTCTGCGACGGCACGCAGGAAGCCGCGAAGCGCCTCGAGCGCGTGTTGTGGAATGATCCCGCCACCGGCGTGATGCGTCACGCCGATGCCGGCTATGACATCGCCATCGAATGTGCGCAGGAGCACGGCCTCAATCTGCCGTCGCTGAACGCGAAGGGCTGAGCGTGAAAGTTCTCCGCGCTGCGGACTACAAGATCATGCCGTGGAAGAACGGCATGGGCTCCACGACGGAGATCGCGATCTCGCCGGCGGATGCAACGCTGGAAAATTTCGTCTGGCGCATCAGCATGGCGCAAGTCGCGAGCGACGGACCGTTCTCATCGTTCGCGGCAATTGATCGCACACTGCTGGTGCTGGAAGGCAACGGTCTCGATCTTTCTGTCGCGAACCAGCCGGTCACGCGCATTACCCGCGAGACAATCCATTCTTTCCCCGGAGACCAGCCAACGTCAGCCAGATTGGTTGATGGCTCGATCGTCGATCTCAACGTGATGAGCCGTCGCAAAATTGTCATGCATGATGTGCGGCGCATCAAGCTCAATGGGCGTCAGGATTTTATAGTTTCCACGCAAACGATTTTAATCGTTGAACAAGGCGGGCTCGACATCGTTGCACCCACGCCAGCGAAACGTTTAGGCGAGCGAGATGCGATCGTCGTTGATACATCAACACCTACGCTGGTGCTGAATGCGGGCGAAGCAACGCAAGTGATTGCTATTCAGTTCCGGTAGCTATCTACGAAATTTGCCATCGATTCTGATGGCCTCATAAATCCGAGAAATGCCATAACTATCAAGCATATAACATATACTAATTACGGATATTTGATTAGCGGGGAATCACTGCAACAATCAGTCTGAGCGGAAACAACGTAAAGGCGAGGATTCGATGCATCGCAGACATCACAACATTCCCATCGAAATCGTGCGTACGGTTGTTGCGATCTCTGAAGCAGGCAGTCTCACCAAGGCAGCCGATCAATTGGGCCTGAGCCAGCCTGCGGTGAGTTCGCAGATCAAACGCCTTGAGCAGATCGTGGGCGGATCACTGTTCAGCAAAACGCCGAATGGCAGTTGCGCCACCGATCTCGGCAAACTCGTGCTTGCACAGGCGCGCAAGATCATCGAAGCCAATGATCAGGTGCTCGCGCTTGGCGGCGCCGACAGCAACACAGGCCGCTTGCGCCTCGGCCTCAGCAGCTTGCTGACCCGTCCCTTCGTCGAACGTCAGGCGGCCGTGACGCTGGGCGACGTGCATATTCAAGCTGGCACATCGCAAGACGTCGCCACAGCCCTGATCGAAGGCCATATCGACATCGCCTGCTTCTATCAGCGCGGCGACATCGATTCAGATCTCGCAACGCTGATTGTCGATGAATATGAGGATCGCCTGGTCTGGGTTCGATCGCAGAACTTCGTTCTCAGCCCCGGCGCGCCGATCCCCATCGTCACCTGGACCAATGACGACTGGATGATCAATACGCTGACCCGACACGGCCTATCTTACCGGATCGCATTCAGCAGCCAGGATTACGATTCCAAGAAATCGGCAGTCGAGGCCGGCATCGGCCTGACGGCGGTGCCCAGCAAGCTGATCCCGAAGGGGCTGGTCTGGGCCAAGGAATATTATTTGCCGCAACTACCGACCATCAAGAACCTGCTGTGTATCCGTCAGGGTCTGAATTCCAGCCGGGTATTTGAAATCAAGAACCAGCTTTCAGATCTGTTCATGCACCACGCTCCCCAAACGGAGAATGAGAAAGTTGCCTGACGAGACCACGTATTTTCGCGAACAGGCCGAGCGCTGCGAGAAGCTCGCGCGCGAGGTCGATGACCCGCAGGTGCGGGACCGCCTGATGGCGCTCGCAGTGGAATATGCACGCCGGGCGGAGGTTCGCCCGGCGCCTCCCCCGCGCCGGCGACGCCCGTCGTCGCATCCCGGCCGAGGCTAACCTCGGCGCTGTTGTGCGCCAGCTATTGACGGATGCCGTGTTTTTCGAGATCGGCTTTGACCGCTTCATCAGACAGGTCGAGCTTGCGCGAATGCTTCCAGTCATGCTGCGCCGTATGAACAAGCCGTTTCACGACATGATGTGAATCGGTCTCGATCGCCAGTTCGCGGCGATCATCGAAACTACCGGGCGTCAGATTGATCGAGCCAACGATAGCGCGCTCCTCATCCGCCAGCAGCATCTTGCCGTGCAGCTTCATGTCGTTGAGCCGATGCACCTTGGCGCCGACATCGTGCATGATGCGCAAGCCGCCGATGCCCTCGATTAGCTTGTTCTTCTTCAGCTTGTGCGGCTGCCGCGCCATGATGTGGACGCTGACGCCGCGGTTCACCGCGCGCACCAGCCGCTCGATGATATCCGTGTCCTGATAGCGCTCGTTCTGGATGAACAATGAATCCCGGGCGGCATCGATGAAGGCACCGATCCGCTCGCGGCCGTTATTCGGACACCAGATCAGCTGCGAGTCCGGATGCGGCTCGAAATCCTGCTTGACCCAGTCTGCATCGAAACAGTCCACCATCTCGGAGACTTCGAGCTTGTGGGTGGTCGTCACCGCATAATCGCGTGTCTCGGTCAGATCCCGCGTTTCCCAGTTCAGCGATTCAACAAAACCAAGTTCATCGTCGATCACCATCGACTTTTGATGGGTCAGCGCGAAGGCCGGGTTGCTGTCGCGGACCTCGATCCCGGCAGCAGCAAGGGCCGCTGCGGTTTCGTCATTCTCGCTCTCGCCGCTGCGCCGCGCCGGATTGAGCATCACCCGCACATGAACACCGCGTTTCTTCGCTGCAATCACCTCATCGAGCAGCGTCGGATCGGTGAACAGGAACATGCGGATGTTGATGCTGCGTTTTGCAGCGCGCAAAGGCTCGACGATCGCCTGGGCGGTGTCGTCCGGGAAAACGATCAGCGTATGCGACATGAACGAACTCTCGCCGAATGAGGGAACCGGGCGCAGACTGACACTGACGGAAACGATGCGTCTTGCATGTTTAGCCTTGAAGCGGACCGGGTGTGAAGTGGCCACTCGCGAACGCCGTGCGCCGATGATGGATGAGATTGTCGAGGCGCTGCGCGGCCGAGAGCAGTGTTGGCGCGTCCAGCGCATCGTCACCGCCACAAATGGCGGCCGCAAGATGCGCATTAAGGAGTTCGTCGAACTCATCCTCGATCGCCGCCAGCTCCGTCTCACTGCTCGCATCCTTGATCCTGCGGCGAATGGCATCGAACGAGGTCAGCGCGACGCTGCGACGATCCGGCGTGCGGATACCGAGAAAGCGCCAGGCTGCCGCGAGAACCGAGGCCAGCGCGCCCAGGATCATCGGCGCGAGATAGATGTCGTCACCATACTTATCCATGAAGCTCTGCTCGGTGCCGTTGTAGTAAGCGGCGGCGCCGGGATGGACGGGGATATAGGCGTCGGGATCCGTATTGGCGGCGGCAACACCGGAGAGCTGCGGTTGCGAGGCCACGAGATCGCGACGCGCAGAGATCACCATGCCAGTGAGGTTCGCGACCACAGTCGAATGCAGCTTCTTGTTGGCGACGAGGTAGTAACCCACACGCAGTGTCGTCACATCGTCATCAGGCACCGGCGGCGCACCGCGCAGCGTGCCCTTGGGAATATCGAAGCTCTCATAGGCACCATCGGCGTCCGCGATGGCGCCCGCAGCGTCGATGGGGATCAACACCGGCGCGCCCTTGAACAGGCCGCGGACGTAAGTGAGATATTTCTCCGTCAGCGGTATCACCACCAGGACCGCGCCAACTTCCTTTGCTTCGATGGCGCGGCGGGCGTCGGCGATGGCGACATCCTTGAAGGTGACATTGGCGCGACTGAGGTCATATTGCTTGGTCAGCGCCTGGGCGAGCCGGCGATTGACCTCGCCGCCGACGACGCCCACCGTGCGCCCGCGCAGACCTTCAACCGAGGTGATCCTTGACCCCGGCGGCGCCAGTAGCATGGCAACGCCCTTGGTGAGGACGGCAACGCTGCGCGCCGCGGAGAGGTCGCCGACATCGGCGCGGATGACCGCGAGATCGGCTTTGCCTTCGGCAAAAGCCTTGCCGGACGCGACCACGTCATCGAAGCGCTCGATGTTCAGGCGGATGGTAGATTTCTTGTCCGCGAAGTGGCTTGCGATGATCGATGCGGTCCGGCCTGCCTCGCCGTCGAGTGAGCCCACGGCCAGAGACAGCGTGGTCGGCCGCTCCACATAGCGCCACACCAGCAGACAGGCGCCCAACGCAAGCCCGAACAGGCCCGCGACCAGCAGCACACGGCCCCAGAACGGGAATGCGATGGTCATGCTCTTCATGTTCGGCCCGTGTGGCGACAATAGTGGGATCGGAGACGTCCAAAATCGAGCTGTATCGGACTACAGTTAAGGTCCGCTAACCGGAGACCGCTAAGTTGGCCTCACTCGGGGGCCCTGTTTCCCGCTTGTTGGCTTTGGAGGCACTGTATCCATGACCCGCCTGGTATTCGAGATGCTGCGGCCCTATCGCGGCTGGCTGGCCATCGTCTTCCTGGCCATGCTGGTCGAGATCGGCGCCAGCCTGGCCGCGCCGTGGCCGCTCAAGCTGGTGCTGGACGATGCGCTCGGGGCCCATCATTTGCCGGAATGGCTCGCCTGGGCCCACGATTACGGGATCGGCCGCCACACCGTGGGCGTCGCGCTATTCGCCAGCATCGCCACGCTGCTGATCGCCGTGGTCGGGGCCGCCGCCACCTATATCGACAACTATTATTCGACCTCGGTTGGCCAATGGGTCGCCAACGACCTGCGCATCCGCATCTATGCGCATCTGCACCGGCTGTCGCTGCGCTATTACGACCACGCCAAGAGCGGCGCGCTGATCTCCACCATCACCACCGATGTCACCACGCTGCAGAGCTTTGCCTCGTCGTCCACGCTCGATATCCTGGTCGATATCATCACCATCTTTTTCATGATCGGGCTGATGTTCTGGCTCGATTGGGATTTCACCCTGATCGCACTGGCCATCACGCCGTTCCTGCTGGTGTTCGTGATGCACCTGAAGAAGGCGGTGAAGGAAGTCACCCGCACGGTGCGGCAGCGGCAGAGCGAAATCGTCGCTGTCGTGCAGCAAGGCCTCGGCTCGGTGCGTTCGGTCACCGCTTTCGGCCGACAGGATCTCGAACTGGCACGGCTGGAAGCCGCCAGCCATGCCACCGTCGATGCGGCCATGCAGGCGCGGCGGGTGAAATCGCTGCTGTCGCCCGTGGTCGGAATCGTGGTGGCGTTCTGCACCGCCATCGTATTGTGGAAAGGCACGTCGCTGATCGTCGCCGGCACCATGACGGCCGGCGCGCTCACCGTGTATCTCGCTTATCTCGCGCAGTTCTTCAAACCGGTGAAGGATCTTGCCGCGATGACCAGCTCGATCGCGCAGACCACGGTGGCGCTGGAGCGCATCCAGAAAATTCTCGCTGCTGACGACATCATCGTCGAGAAGCCCGATGCCATCGATCCCGGCCGCGCCAAGGGGCAGATCAGTTTCGAGAATGTCCACTTCGCCTATGAAGAGGAGGCGCCGATCCTGAACGGCGTTTCGTTCCGGATCGAGCCGGGCCAGATCGTCGGCATTGTCGGGCCCACCGGCTCCGGCAAATCCACCGTCCTGAGCCTCGTTCCGCGCTTCTATGATGCGAGCTCCGGTCGCGTCACCATCGATGGCATCGATGTCACCGACTACAAACTCTCCGCGCTCCGCTCACAGGTCGGTTATGTGCTGCAGGAAACCGTGCTGTTCCGCGGCACCATCCGCGAGAATATCGCCTATGGTCGCCCCGGCGCGACCGAGGACGAGATCATCGAAGCTGCGAAGATCGCCAACGCGCATGAATTCATCATCCGCATGCCGCATGGCTACGATTCCATGGTGGGCGAACGCGGCGACACACTGTCCGGCGGACAACGTCAACGCGTGGGCATTGCACGCGCCGTGGTGCGCAATAGCCCGATCATGATCCTGGACGAGCCGACTGCCGCGCTCGATACGGAATCCGAAGTGCTGGTAATGGAAGCACTGAAGCGGCTGATGCAGGGCCGCACCGTCATCATGATCGCGCATCGTCTCTCGACCATCCGCGATGCCGACACCATCGTCGTGCTGAAGGACGGCGTGGTCGCGGAGCAAGGTTCCAATGACGAACTGATCGCACGCGGCGGGCTCTATGCAGAGCTCGTGCATCGACAACAGCAGGCGCCGGGTGAGCATCACGCTGGCGCTTCATGACACCATTGTGAGCCGGCAGATTGCGATAAAACCGTATTTATAACTGTTCTAAACGCAAATCCCGGTATGTCTTGACCTGACTTGATGGCTGCTCGACAAGGTCCGGCATGACGCCCCCCAACACATCTTCATCCGCACCAGCGGATCACCATATACGTCTCGGCGATGCCCCTCGCGGCTTTGTCGGCACGATTGTCGCTTTGCATCCCGAAGCTGCAGGCCCTTCGACGCACGAGCTCGAACAATATCTCATCGAGATGGGCTTCACCGAAGGCGCGCGGGTCGAGATCCTGCATCAAGGTGCGATCAAGCAAGACCCGATCGCAGTGCGCGTCGACAACATCACCATCGCCGTGCGTCGCCGCGAAGCCATGGCTGTTCTTGTAAAAACGGCAGTTCTCGTAAAATGACGATTTCAGACGTGACCAGCGAACGTTTCAATCTCGCGCTGGTCGGTGTTCCCAATAGCGGCAAGACGTCGCTGTTCAACGCCCTCACCGGCAGCCGCCAGAAGGTCGCCAACTATGCCGGCGTCACCGTCGAGCGGAAGTCGGGCGCCTTTGTCACGCCTGCGGGCCGTCAGGTCACGCTGCTCGATCTGCCCGGCACCTATTCGCTGCGCGGCCGCAGCCCCGATGAGATCATCACCCGCGACGTCGTGCTCGGCAAACGCCCGGGCGAAGCGCCGCCGGATCTGGTGCTGTGCATCGCCGACGCCACCAATCTGCGGCTGACGCTGCGGCTGATCCTCGAATTGAAGCGCACCGGCCGTCCGCTGTTGGTGGTGCTCAACATGTTCGATATCGCCACTCGCCGCGGTATCACCATCGATGTCGATGCCATGTCGGCCGCACTCGGTGTTCCCGTCATCACCTCGATCGCAGTGAGGAAGGGCGGCGCCGACGCATTGCGCGCGCGCACCGACGAATTCGCCGCCAATATGCCGGCGCCTGTTGCGCCCGCCGAATGGACACAGACCAGCATCGCCGACATGAAGGCCTATCAGCGCGAGGCCGATCGCATCATCCGCGACACGGTGACGATGCCGACCAAGCCGGACACGCTGACCTCGCGTGTCGATGCCGTGGTGCTGCATCCGGTTGGCGGACTGCTCATTCTCGCCGTCATCCTGTTCGTGATGTTCCAGGCCGTGTTCAGCTGGGCAACGCCGCTGATGGAGTTGCTATCGGACGGCGCCGGTGCGCTCGGCAATCTCGTAGCGCAATTCGTGCCCGAAGGGCTTTTGCAGAGTTTCCTGCAGAATGGCCTGATCGCCGGCGTCGGCAGCGTGCTGGTGTTCCTGCCGCAGATCATCATCATCTTCCTGTTCATCCTGCTGCTGGAAGATTTCGGCTATATGGCGCGCGCCGCGTTCCTGATGGACCGCATCATGGGCGGCGCCGGTCTGCATGGCCGCGCCTTCATACCGCTGCTGTCGAGCTTTGCCTGCGCCATTCCCGGCATCATGGCGACGCGCGTGATCGACAACCGCCGTGATCGCCTCACCACCATCCTGATCGCGCCGCTGATGACCTGCTCGGCGCGCATCCCGGTCTATACGCTGATCATCGCCGCCTTCATTCCGGCAACGGATGTGTGGGGCTGGATCAATCTGCAGGGGCTGGTGATGTTCGGCCTTTATGTGGTCGGCATCGCCAGCGCGCTGGCCGTGTCCTTCGTGATCAAGTTCTTCATGCTCAAGGACTATCAGCCGGCGCCGTTCATGCTCGAACTGCCGGACTACAAGATGCCGCGCCTGAAGAGCATCGGCATCGGCGTCTATACGCGCGCAAAAATGTTCCTGCAGCGCGCGGGCACGACCATTCTCGCGATGATGATCCTGATCTGGTTCCTGGCCACATTCCCGCAGGCCCCAGCAGGCGCGACTGAACCGGCGATCGACTACAGCCTGGCCGCGATGATCGGCAAGACGCTGGAGCCGCTGTTCTCGGCGATCGGCTTCAACTGGCAGATCGTGGTCGCGCTGATCCCCGGCATGGCAGCGCGCGAAGTCGCGGTCGGCGCGCTCGGCACCGTCTATGCGATCGAAGGCGGCAAGGAAGCGGCCGAGGCCATCGGCCAGGCGCTGTCGAGCAAATGGAGCCTCGCCACCGCGCTGTCATTCCTCGCCTGGTTCATCTTCGCCCCGCAATGCGCCTCGACGCTGGCGGTGATCCGCCGCGAGACCGGCGGCACCAAGTGGATGCTGATCACCTTCTTCTACATGTTCGCGCTGGCCTATCTGGCAAGCCTGATCACGTACAAGATCGCGGTGGCCGCGGGATTGGGGTGAGCCGTAGCTTCGTAGCCCGGATGGAGCGAAGCGCAATCCGGGGACCGGAGCTTCAACTGACTCTGCTGTCCCCGGGTTACGCTTCGCTTCACCCGGGCTACAGATCAAAACCCTGCCGCCAGTCCATCCTTGCGCGGATCGGAGCCGGCGACATAGCCGCCTTCGATCCGTCGCACGAGCTGCGCGCCGCCGAAGCCGAAGGCTGAATCCGGCGGCTCGCGGACGATGACATGGCCGCGGCTCGCAAGATCCGCCGCCACCTCGTCCGAGATGCCATTCTCGATCGCGACCTTGAGCCCATCGACATAACGCCAGCGCGGCGCGTCGGCCGCGGTCTGCGGATCCTGCCCCCATAGCTGCATGCGCAGCATCATCTGCAGATGGCCTTGCGCCTGCATCGGGCCACCCATCAGGCCGAAAGCCATCAACGGCGCATCGCCCTGCATGACGAAACCGGGAATGATGGTCTGGAACGGCCGCTTGTTTGGCCCGACCTGATTGGGATGCCCCTCGTCCAGCACGAAACCGAAACCGCGATTTTGCAGGCTGATGCCGGTGCCCGGCACCACGACACCGGAGCCGAAGCCGGAATAGTTCGACTGGATATAGGACACCATCATGCCTGCGGCATCGCCGGTGGACAGGCACACCGTGCCGCCCGTCTTCGGCGCACCGGCGCCAAAATCCTGCGCGCGGCTGCGATCGATCAGTTTGGCACGTGACGCCAGATAGGATGGGTTCTGCAGATGGGCGACGGTGACATCGCGCATGTAATCGAGATCCGCCGCATAGGCATAGACATCGGCAAAAGCGAGTTTGCAGGCCTCGATCTGCAGATGCAGCGCGTCGGCGCTGTCGACGTTGAGCCCGTCGAGACCGCCCGACTGAATGATGCCCAGCGCCATCAGCGCCACGATGCCCTGCCCGTTCGGCGGGATCTCATGCAGCGCCGTGTTGCCGAACGACTGGCTGATCGTGCCGCACCAGTCATTGCGATGCGCAGAAAGGTCAGCTTCATTCAGCACGGCATCATGTTCGCGCGAAAAATCGGCAATGCGCTTGGCGAGCTCACCGCGATAGAACGCCTCGCCCTTGGTCGCCGCGATCAGCTTCAGCGAATGCGCGTGTCCGGGCATGCGAAACAATTCGCCCGCCTTTGGCGCGCGGCCATTCGGCATGAAACATGCGGCAAAACCCGGCTGGTTCTTCAACTCCTCGGCGCCGCGGCGCCACAGTTCGGCGATGACGGGCGAGACATGAAAACCGTTCTCGGCATAGGCGATTGCCGGCTCGAACAATTGGTCAAATGGCAGCTTGCCGAACCGCTCCGACAAATCGACCCAGGCCGACACGGCGCCCGGCACCGTGACGCTCTCCCAGCCGCGATGCGGAAAAGACTTGCGGCCGGCGAAGCGCTCCGGCGTCCATCCTGCCGGCGAGCGGCCGGACGCATTGAGCCCGTGCAGCTCCTTGCCATCCCACAGGATGCAATAGGCGTCCGACCCGATGCCGTTACCGGTCGGCTCCACAACCGTGAGTGCGATCGCTGCCGCCAGCGCCGCATCCACCGCATTGCCGCCGCGCTCCAGCATGCGGAGGCCGGCCTGCGTCGCCAGCGGCTGCGAGGCCGCCACCACATTGCGCGCCATCACGGGCGAGCGGCGGGAGCCATAGAGGCCATCATGTCGGAATTGCATGGTGATCGCGTCCACTTCACATCATTTGCGGCGGACGATACGACCGCGTCACCGATGCCGCCAGACGCAAAAAGAGCATGGATGCGAACATCCATGCTCTTGAATGGGGCCAGGAATGACCGATCGAACGCTTACACGCGCTCGATGATGATGGCCGGGGCCATGCCTCCGGCAGCGCACATGGTGACCAGGCCGCGCTTCAGGTTGCGGCGCTCCAGTTCATCCAGGATCGTGCCGACCAGGATCGCACCAGTCGCGCCGATCGGGTGACCAAGGGCGATCGAGCCGCCATTGACGTTGACCTTGCTGGTGTCGAGCTTGAGGTCGCGGATGAATTTTGCAGCCACGACAGCGAAAGCTTCGTTGATCTCCCAGAGATCGATGTCGTCCGCGGTGAGACCGGCCTTTTCCAGCACCTTCTTCGCCGCCGGCACCGGCGCGTTCAGCATCAGCGTCGGATCGTCGCCGATATTGGCCATCGCCACGATTTTTGCACGCGGCTTCAAACCATGTTTGTCGGCATAGGCCTTTGAGGTCAGCAACAGCGCCGCGGCGCCATCGACCACGCCCGACGAATTGCCGGCATGGTGGAAATGCTTGATCTCCAGATCCGGATATTTCTGATTGATCTGCTTGCGATAGGTGGTGCCCTTGTCGTCGAGCGGATAGTCGGCCATGGCGGTGAAAGCCGGTTTCAGGCCGGCGAGACCTTCCGCCGTGGTATCCGGACGCGGATACTCGTCCTTCGCCAGCACGACATTGCCGTTGTCGTCCTTCACGGGTACGAGGCTCTTGTCGAAGCGGCCTTCCTTGATGGCGATGGCGGCGCGGCGCTGGCTTTCGAGGCCGAGCGCATCGAGTTCCTCGCGGGTGAAACCTTCCATGGAGGCAATCGCGTCGCCGCAGATGCCCTGATGCGACTGCGGATGCACCTTTGCGAGGCGCTCATTGCCCGACCCCATGCCGAGCGGACGCTTGCCGGCAGCCATATCCTCGGCAGCCATCGCACCGGTGAGAGACATCATCTCGGTGCCGCCCGCGATCACCACGTCTTCCATGCCCGACATGATCTGCGCCGCCGCGAAATTCACCGCGGTGATGCCGCCGCCGCAGAAGCGATCGAGCGTGGTGCCGGAGGCCTTGGTGTCATAGCCGGCATCGAGCGCCGCCATACGGCCGAGATCGCCGCCCTGCTTGCCGCGCTGGGTCGAGGTCGACCAGATGATGTCATCGACATCGGCGGTATTGAGCTTGTTGCGCTCGGCAATGGCCTTGAGGACCGTGGCAGCGAGATGTTGCGGATGATGCTCCGCGAGCGCACCCTTGCCGACCTTGCCAATCCCGCGCGGGGTACGGACTGCGTCGATGATATAGGCGTCGGCCATGGATATTCCTCCAGTTTGTTGGTGTTTTTCTGAGGTGCGAGATTGGCCAAGCGAGGCATGAAGTCAAGACGCACCGATGGCATGCATATCTGCCAGATTTGGTGGGCCTCACCTCATCCTAGAGCAGAAACGATAGCGCAGCCTCGCAGCGATCTTCGACTTTGAGGGTCAGCAGGTCATCCGCCCGCGTACGGCCAAGATTGACCGCCGCGATCGGTATCCCTCGTTTCGCTGCTGCCTGCACAAACCGGAAGCCGGAAAACACCATCAGCGACGATCCAACCACAAGCATGGCATCCGCGGCTTCAAGCCGATCACGCGCCTCATCGACGACGTCGCGCGGTACATTCTCTCCGAAGAAGACCACGTCCGGTTTGAGGATGCCGCCACAGGCAACGCAGGATGGCACGGTAAATGCCGCGAAGTCATCGCTTTCGAGATCGGCATCCCCATCAGGCGCATCCGGCGCGTCGAGGGCGAGCCAGGCGCCGTTGCGGTGGCCGAGTTCATGCTGAAAATCGCCACGCGGCATCGTCGCGTTGCACCCCATGCATCGCACGATGTCGAGCCGGCCATGCAGATCGATCACACGCTCGCTGCCAGCGCTCTGATGCAGGCGATCGACATTCTGGGTCAGCAGGATCTCGCTGCGGCCGGCCTGTTCCAGGCGCGCCAACGCACGATGGGCGTCGTTCGGAACGGCCTGCCCAAAACGCTGCCATCCGACCAGACTGCGGGCCCAATAGCGCTGCCGGGTCGCTTCGCTGCCCATGAAGGCGGCATAAGTGACCGGCGGCGTTCGCTTCCAGTTGCCATCGCTGTCGCGATAGTCGGGGATACCCGAATTCGTGCTGCAACCTGCACCTGTCAAAACGAACAAACGGCGATGGAGCGAGACGAATTCTTCGAGAGAGCCCTGTTGTGTCATGCCGCTCATCTATGTCGGAATATCCAACAGCGCCAGTCACCTGCATGGATCTCACCGACATCGCGGACCTGACCCGCGATCGGTAACGGTTGCGGGTCGAAGCGCGGGTCTGATAGAAATGCGACGCGTCAGTGACCAACCAGTCGAGTAGCTCATGAGCCTAGAGACCAAAGCCGCCTCAACACCGCGCGAACAGTTCATGCAGATCGTTCAGGAGGAACTCGCGAAATTCGAACGCAACGAGCGTCAGTTTCGCAAGAGCACGAAAAAGGACCGCGTGAAGGAGCTCAAGCTCCCGGAGGAACTGGCGCACTAGCCGGTCAAAAGGTCGATTTTCTTGCACATGTCGCGATCGAGGCCACCGCATTCGGTGGCCTTTTCGTTGCGAGCGCAGCCTTTCGCTGTCAGCGCAGCGCGATATGTCGTTACTTCTGCTTCTTGAACAGCAGATAGAGCGCGAACGGATTCGTCTTGATGTAGCGCCAACCAAGCCTGCGCGGTTCGAGGATGGTGCGCCACAGCCATTCCAGGCCGACTTTCTGCATCCAGGCCGGGGCACGCTTGCGCGATCCCGACAGGAAATCGAACAGGCCACCCGAGGTCTTGATGACCCCGACAGCCGTCAACCGATGCCGGTGCCGCACCACAAACAGCTGCTCGCGCGGCACGCCCATCGAAATCCACAGGATGTCCGCCTGTAACCGGCAGATCTCGGCGCAGACCGCGATCTCCTCGGCTTCATCGCGAAAGAAGCCGTGGCGATGACCGACAAGCTTGATGTTCGGGTATCGCTGCTTGACGGCGTTCACTGCCGCCTCATTCGCGGCTTCGGTGGCGCCCAGCATATACATGGTCGCGCCGCGCGCTTCCGCCTCGGCCGCAACGTCGTGGAAAAGGTCCGTGGTCGCCACGCGTTCGGGCAGTCCGACGTCATGATGAACACGCGAGGCAAAGACATGCGCCATGCCATCTGCATGAATGGCATCGGCCTTCAGAAACAGTTCGCGCTCGGCATCATCGACGGCACAGCGATAGGTCACTTCGCCATTGGTGGACGTGAGATAGGCCGGAAATCGCCACAGCGCACTGCGCTTCAGGGCTTCATCCACGATCTGCCGCGCTGACTCCTTGCCATCGACCGCGACGACCGGCAGGCCGCCGAGTGAAATGCGCGCCCAGCGCAGGAACGCGTTGCCGCGACGATCCGGCGCCATCCGCCGTTCAGCGATGCCCGCTTCGGCGAGGTGCTGTTGTGTTTCCGCAAAAGATGCCACGCGCCGATCAGGCGCACCGCGTCGCGTCGTTGATGGCGCATCGGCCACGTTCTGCGCGTCGATCGGACGCTGCACCGTCAAACCATCGCTCACGGCGCGCTCACCTTTTCCATCCTCGATACGCGTGTTCATATGCGCACCAATGGTCGTGACGGAGGTTGGGCGCATCTGAAACCACCGCAGACTGACGCGGCGGCGAACCGGACAAGCATGTCCGTCAGCAACTCCCCGCGGTCACGCATTGCGATATCCGTTCGGATTGAGGCGCTGCCACTTCCAGGCGTCGGCACACATGGCGCTGATGTCGCGCTCGGCCTTCCAGCCCAGCATGTCGAATGCGAGATCCGAGCTGGCGTAATAGCTGGCGACGTCGCCTGCCCGGCGCGGCGCGAAGGTGATCGGGATGTCCCGGCCGCTGGCGCTTGCAAAGGCATCGACGAGCTCGAGCACGCTGGTGCCACGCCCGGTACCGAGATTGACGTTGATGACGTCCACATCGTCCAGCTGGCGCAACGCGGAGACGTGGCCGACCGCGAGATCGACGACATGAACGTAGTCGCGCACGCCGGTCCCATCACGCGTCGGATAATCGCGACCGAACACGCTGAGCGACGGACGCCGCCCCACCGCAACCTGCGAAATGTAGGGCATCAGGTTGTTGGGCTCGCCATAAGGGTCTTCACCGATCAAGCCGCTCTCATGCGAACCGACCGGATTGAAATAACGCAGGATGGCCACCTTCAACGGATCTGCCGACGCAGCGATGTCCTGCAGCATTTGCTCGGCCATCAGCTTGGTACGGCCATATGGATTGAACGGCGCAAGCCGGTGATCCTCGCGCAAAGGCAGCGTTTCAGGTTCGCCGTAGACCGTCGCCGAGGACGAGAACACCAGCTTGCGGACATCGGCACGCTGCATCGCCTGCGCAAGCGTTAGGCTTCCGGCCAGATTGCAGTCGTAATAGCCGGTCGCATCACGCACGGAATCCGCGACAGACTTCAAACCGGCAAGATGAACGACGGCTGTACAGCGATGCTCGACCAATGCTGCAGTGAGCGCCGCGAGATCGCGCACGTCTCCGCGCACGACATCAGGCGCGAAGCCCGTGATGCGGGCAATACGATTGACGACCTCGGGATGGCTGTTGGAGAAATCGTCGTAGATGACAACGGACTGTCCTGATCGAATGAGCTCGACGCAGACATGCGAACCGATAAACCCGGCTCCCCCTGTAATCATGACGGCCATGATGTCGCTCACTCGCTGAAAACGTGCGATCGGTGCACGCATTCAAGATAAGAGAGCGATGTGAGTAGGTATATAACGGCTCAGGTTGAATTGGATTGGTTAGTAAATGCAAAGCAACTTCCATGTCGGAAAGTCGCCTGTTGTTTTTAAGTTTGCCGAAAATTCTCCGTATTAACGATACGCGTCCCGATGCCCGAATACGTATCGCGCGCAACGATCTTCGCCTCGTTTCGAATCCGACCTGTGTGGATACAGGCACTTACATCGCGCGCACCGCGACGGGATCGTTAACACCTCGCTAACGACATATGATCGTTTTGAGATGAAGTGAACGATACCCGATTAACCCTCCTTATTCACCCTGTGGTCATCAGCTGGTCCGGGCTTCGTTGCGGCGGCTGAGTTGGTGGTGAGGCATGTCGTGGGGCATCGGACCCCGCCGGCCGGACCTGCGCGCCGTGACGACCGCATGCAGATGCGATAAGGCGCCCGAACAGCGAATAGCGGTTCAGCGCTTGCGGATAACGATGTCGAGAAAAGCGGTGCCGGGATGATGAAATGGTGCCCAGGGGCGGGTTGTCCCCGGCGACCATCAACCGCAACGAAAACAATGACTTAGAGCCACCGCATTTGTGCTCTGTGTATCACTCCAATGTAGCATTGTCGACCACCTGTTCGCTCTTGGGACGTCACGCTACCCGGAAACAACTTGCCATCCGGTCGTTCCGCTGGAAGTCTTTCCTAACGCTCCAACAACCATGCGGAACTCAAAAGCAAATGATGTCCGGCGAGGATATGAGCGCTCAATAACAAGCGTTCTATAGCCAGCCCCTTATGGGCTCCGCGCTTCAGGCTAGTCAGGCCATGGGGAGCACGCGGACACGGCCGAATGGCATCGGCACAAGCTGATAGTGTCAGAACTGGAAGCAGGAGTGGCAACGGTTGCAATTCCCGACCCACAGCAGATAAGCGGTTGATGGATGTGCCGCGTGTCAGCCCCGTCGTTGAAAGCGGCGCATAAAGGCCCACCGGGCGACCCGGGCCTGCCTATCATAAGGCGCGCATATCCAAAAACTGACCGACGGCGTGGCTCCGAGTTTCGCAGCACCGTTCGTTAGCAGCTTCGCCTCGCAGGCGAAGCTGTGCCTTTCGGTCACAGAAACCTCCCTCAAGCATTCACCAAGTTCCGACGAACCGGCGGACAATTTAAGTCCGCCGTCATGCCAACGGAAGGGGCACAACGCGCTGCTTCAGAGGTAGCGTCTCTCTCGCATCCACCTGTGAGTCGCAGGCCATGTTTGCTTTGCCCCAAAAGGAGCCATTGCGGCACTGTTCGCTTCATCGCGGCATGACGGGGCGATCGGATCTTGTCCAATCAGCGACACATCAACGGACGTACGTGGTGCCATAATGAACGTCCCATTTTCACCCACGTAGCCAGATCGCCGAACCCCAAACACGTGTGAACCATAAGATAAGGATCGGACTAGCGCGGACTGTCGTTGTCCGTTAGTCAGAACCTCCGCCCACTGAACGGGGGAGTCTATTTAGACATGCGTGGTAGCGTCACGATTTGGCACGATACATCGTCGATCGATGCGGATGGGTATGCTCCCCGCGTTGAGGTACACGTCAATATCTGGCGCAACAATCATCGTTCTGCCGATGGCCACTTTGATTTGTTCGATATTGGCTTTCGGTTCAAGGAAGTACGCGCCTTGAAGTCCCTGTCGATGAGCCTGCCGTTTGTCGTGGATGCAACGCAGATCGAAGATCTTTTTGACCGGATGCACGATCAGTCTACGATTTCTGCCATCTTCAACGAGACCCTTACGCCGGGATCGATTGAAGACGAAAACCGATGCTTTGCCGTCACTCACACAGAGAACAAGAAGACGCAATTCTACGTATGGCGCTGTACAGACGAGTCACGACGTTTATCGACCGCCGGCGGCAAAGACGACCGCGGCACTATCATCACCATTGATGACCGGTTCTTCAAAAGGCTGCAATCGCGCGTCGGCGACCACTATCTTAGATTGCGCATTAAAATGCCGATTGGCCTTCCTAACGGCTTCGTATCCACAAGCGATCCAAAGGACTCGGTCTTCCTAAGCACGATCTCAACTAACGAGATCGTTGAATTCCGCCTCAATGAACGACGGAATTTTTCAACCGAGATTCGCGATCGGCTAGAAGGAAAGAATTGCGGCCTAATCGACATTTCCGCTGTGCATTATTTCCTAATCCGAGACATGAGTGTCGAGATGACGCAGTCGCATGCCGGCTTCAGGAAGATGCGTAGGCTTGAGCCCGGAATGTGGACCAATTATTTGCCGGGCGCTGACTTCAACCCAGACGAAATGATAATCTACCATTGGGCGTCGTTCGCCGATAAGCCATCAGGCAAGGTCGATAGCTTCAACGCGCTGGCCACGTTCCGGGCGTTTTACACTGGTAAGCTCTGGATCTATGCATTGGTGATCATAATGCTCGGCGCAATGGGCAGTGCGCTGCAGGCGTCTATCGTGGCATGGCTGTCCAAACTCCCCTGCCAGATTGGCTCTCCGGACAGATTGGGGGCAACACGATCCTCATAGTGCTTCTAGGGCTAGTATTGTTCACAATGGTCAAAATGAAGCGTTTGGCGACCAGGTTAAGGGGCTAGAAGCTCGAATTCTTAAAAAGTCGAAACTATGATATCAGCGGCGAATCAATTGGAGACAACTGGGATGAGGGGGCAGTTCGACCTCGACTTCGCACCGTTCCGCGGTTGCCGGGGAGTGGCTGACCACTTTGAGCGGGTTTATTCCACGCTGACTGTCGCTGGCGTTACGCAGCTTTATCCGGGCTTCGACGCATGGTTCGCCACCAAAGTCATTCCCGGACTGCGGAGCGGCGAACGCCGAATTATTACATGCTTCATGCGAGAGACGCTGGCAGGCGTAGCCATTTGTAAACGGACCGAGTCCGAAGCAAAATTATGCACCCTTTGGGTGGCCCCGGAGGCGCGGGGACGTGGGGCCGCTACCGAATTAGCAAAAGAGGCTTTTGCCTGGCTCGGTAACGTTAAACCTCTGTTTACCGTACCGGACGAGCGGCTTCCTGAGTTCCAACCCCTTCTCCGTGCATGGTCATTTTCTGATCATGTCGAGGCTTCTGGGATGTACAGGCCGGGACGGATCGAGCACGTTTTCAATAGCGGCAGACACTAGCTTCACATCAGTTGCTGCCTAAGCGCTTCCGTGAACTGCTCGACAGATGGCGCCATCAGCTCGACCAATGGAATTCCGAGACGCGCTGCCGTGCGTGCGCACGCGGCGCGCTCCATCACCGCCAATGCGGCTATCTCTTGCAGACGCGATGCGCTCGGCGTCTCCATGCGACGAGATAAGATCAACTCAGGACTGTCCTGGACTGAGATGATTGATTGTGGGCGAATCTCGTCAAAGAACTGATCCGGCACCAACATGGGACCTTCGCCGGTCTCGATAAGCGCGTGGCCATCTATAAGACGGTGTAGATATCCGAATAGCGGCGAGGTGCTGAGCTTGCCCATCGCACTTTCTTGGTTTTCCAAAGCGCCGCGTATCGTCCTAACGGACAAATCGCGCCCTGCCTCCACAAGCATTTGGCTGACACTTACGTACTCTACGTTCTGGATTGCCGAGGCGGCGTGTCTCGAGCGACTGGTCTTTCCGGATCGAGATAGACCGGCCACAAAGACAATCATTTTGCAATCCCGCCGCTAGAAACGAGCTTTGGGGAAGCATACGCCCAGGACTGGGGAGCCGTAAACGCAAACTGCTCCCGGAGTTGAGCAAGCGGAATTGCGTTCGGCAATGAGACGCAATCCGCGATCTGCACCCCGTATCCAACATCCCGGCCTTCGAAGTAACTAGCGAAATGTGCCTCGTCGACGCATGAATGACCACCGTAGACGTTCCAGAGCTCCGAGACCGACAACTCGTGCACCGCACAGATGGTGAGCAATGCCGTCAATGAACAGACGGGTGAGGACTCATACAAATAGGCTAGTGATCCTGCTGGTAAGCGCGGAAAGCGCCGCCGAAGTTCGATGGTTTTTCGCCCTGAACGAATTAGTCCTGCCCACTTGGGCTGAATGCTTATAACGATATGTCTCATGAGGGCCGCAATCTACGACGCCGCCCGAGCTATGGGAACAGCGTCGAGCGCTATTTCCATTGAAATCCGCGTTAACGTCGGCAAGACGCACAGCGTAGTCGAATGGTCGCCGAGCGATCGGCCGCCATCGCAAAAGATTTATTGCTCTAGCCCACTCGCTTGGACAGGGAACGATGCTCGCGGTCGATGTGCTCAAGCAGCGCGTATTCCGCATCGGTCATCAAGATGTTGTCGTACTCCTCATACCGCGAGCGATCGGCCTGGTTGACGAGGTCGTGCAATTCGGGATTTGCATACCGGACTTTAGCGCGAACGATCTTGATAATTTCACTCATCGGGAAGCTGCCGCCGTACTCGATCTCAGCGCTCGATGAACGCTGCTTGTCAAAAAGCGCGCGTAAAGCTCGTTTGACGCGTCGCGAAAGTCGCCCATACGCCCCGAGCGCTGCCCAGGCATTCTCTATACGCTGACGCAAGTAAGGCGATCCGATACCAGTACAAACCGTGGGATGCCGCGTTAGAAACAGCGCTTTGAGAGGGCGATAGAGATGGACCAATCGGTCCAGATCGCCCGCTCGCGATCGTCTCTGACGTTCGGCGACATGCGCGAACCACAAACTGAGAAGATTGCAGATGGTCAGCGTCGTTACAAGCAAAAGTGCTACCGGTACGCTCGGACGCATCACCTCAGGTAATCCGAGCAGGAACGGCGGCCAGAGCAAGATCGCGAGGAGGAAGATGGACAACCCCACCAACAACCAAGTCGGCAAGGATTTGACGGTATCGAGCATTTTCGTAGTGGGTACACCGAACGTCGGATCCATTGGAAACTCCTCTAGCGGCGCATCATATTTAAGTGCTCCCCTCATACTTATAAGTAAGAGCTGGTGATCGCAGGCACCTTAATCGCGAGTTTTCGCAACGCCTCAGTGACCTTTCCAACGTGCAGGATTTTCGCCGGAGCACTTAGACCGGACGGGATTCCGCTTACGGCTTATAGGGGCCAGCTTGGCCTACGGTTACTTACCCTATCCTGCGGTGGATGGCCTGACCACTTGGCCCGCCGCATCGGCCATTATCTCCCAAGATAGAAGGGCAAGTGTCGCCGGCGCTGCCTCGTTAACCACTCTCGGCCAGCCTGCCCCTAAGCTCTGTCGATAGGCCCTCGACTTAGGTATTAGAGGCTTCAATTACAGTTTTATGAGAATTTGCAACTGGCGCGAGTAATGCGTTTGGATCAATTTGAGGTCGTAGATTGCGTTTTCTGATCGCATGTATTTTCGTCGCCGTCGCGACATCGTCTTGGGCCGATGGCCCCGGACAGCTGCAGATCGTTGATGGAGATACGATCTATCTCGGTGTCGAGAAAATTCGGCTTCAGGGCATCGACGCTCCGGAAACCGAGCAGATGTGCCTCGACATCTCTGGACGATCATTTGCGTGCGGTCTGGATGCGAAGTCCGCTCTGGCGCGGCGCTTCGAGGGGCGGCTTTGGTCCTGTCGGGCGTCAGGTACCGATCGATATCGCCGGACGCTTGCGACCTGTTTTGTGGATGGCGAGGACGTGGGGCAATGGCTCGTTCGAGAAGGTTGGGCTCTCGCATTCCGCCGCTATTCCAATGCTTACTTGGCCGATGAGGATGATGCCCGGAGCGCCAAACGCGGCCTTTGGAGCGGCGCCTTCATCGCGCCATGGGATTGGCGCGCTCGCTCAAGCCAAACTGTCGTGCTCGGAGCAGCGTCTGTGCCAGTCTCCGCGAGCCGGCTGCTGACCGGTACCGCCAGCGAAGTCTCTCCATCGTCCGGCTGCACAATTAAAGGAAATCTGCGCAGCAAGCCCGCCTGCATCTATCATCTGCCCGGCGGTCGCTTCTACGGTGGATTGGACATGACCGAACATGCCGCGCGACGCTGGTTCTGCAGCGAAGCGGAAGCGCAAGCGGCCGGGTGCCGCCGCTCGAAACTCTGACCGACATCGACATGACCCAAAGCTCTCCAAAGAAGAAATCGGCCATATCGAAACTGCGCGACCTGTTCGGTCAAGCTCAGCATCCTTATAAGCCATCGACGCAGATTTTCCTCGATCTCGACGTCGATCGAGTAGCCAGAGACATGCGTCTAAGCGAACTCGGCGCTGAAAGAGGCGCAGCTGACCGGCCCGATAGCGATGTGACGATTCTCGACGACGTCGAACATCGCATCGTCGAGAACACGGAGGGCCACAAGCAGACCGCTCATTCGATCTATCTCGAACAGCTCCATATCTACGATGCCAGGCTGACCGCTCTCAATTTCGAGGAACGCTTCGCGATCATTCGGCAGGCAGCACCCGAGGCCGTCGGCGATTTCGGCGCTGAAGCCGCCATGGGCAGGGACGAATTATTCGGCCTTCGCAGACGCCTAAACGAGTCGGAGGCTGAACGGGAGGCTTTTCGGAGTAAACACCGAATTACCCGCCCTGGGCACCTTTCGACACCTGGCAAAATGATCTTCAAAATTGGCTTGTTGGCGGTTTTGTTCGTCATCGAGGTCGCCGTAAACGGTAGTTTCCTCGCGAAAGCCAATCAGAGCGGCATCCTGGGAGGCCTGTCAGTCGCATTCGTCTTTGCGGCTTTCAACATCCTCGTCAGCTACTTCTGCGGCCTTGTACCGATCCGGCTCCTTAATCACCGAAACTGGCTACTCAAGTTTGTGGGCTTGATGTCCCTGATTCTCTACTTAGCCCTTGCGGTGGTGCTAAACTTGGCGCTCGCACACGTCAGAGAGATCCCGCCAGATATTCTCGTCGATGTCGACCGAGAGGCGCTTAGACGATTGATAGAAGCGCCCTTTGGTCTTCACGAGCTCCAGTCTTGGCTGCTGGTGGGAATAGGCATCGTTTTCTCAGTGGTGGCAATGGTTGATGGCTTGATGACGTTCGATCCTTACATTGGCTACACAGCGCTCGAGCGTCGTTGGCAGACAGCGAACGACCGTTATCGGAACGCCAAAGACGAGCTGAATGAGCGATTGCGCGATATCCGCGACGACGCCGCTGAGGCGATGAACGGTGCCGAGCGGGATCTTGCGATCAGGCGATCGGAATACGATTCTTTGCTCGTAAACCGAGGCCGGCTTTCGCAGAAGTTCGTCGATCATCAAAATCAGATCGAGAGGGCGACCAACGCGCTTCTTCAGATCTATAGAGAGGCGAACCGCAGAGTCCGCTCAACGCCCGCGCCGGCTCATTTCACCACTTCTTATGTACTCGACCGTATTCCGGTGGAACCGACCGATCGCGACCCCGACGACAAAGAACGACTCCGTCGCTCAGTAGACGAGATACAGGCCTTACTCACGCGGCAGGTCGAGGCCGTACACGCCGCATTCGACGCCGCAACTAGGTCGTACAAAGAGATCGACGAACTCTTCCCAGAGGCTCCCCATGGCAAGGGCTAGGCGCCGACGAGGCGGCTCGGATGGTCTGGGATGGCCAGCCGTCGGAGGAATCGCGCTGATACTGGTGGCCCTCGCGGGGCTATCCGGCTTTGCATGGCTGAAGTTTTCGTCACCGGAAAAGTTGCGACGCGATGCTTTGGATTGTCCCATATCCGGTCCAGAGGGTATTTCCGTCGTGCTAGTCGATACGTCCGATGATCTTCCGGCGGCGACGGGACGAGAAGTGCGAGGCATTCTCGACGATCTAGTCTCTGGCTTGCCGGCAAATCATCTCTTGGAAATCCGTGTCCTGGACATCGCGCAGTATCGAAGCAAGGCTCTGTTTTCTCGGTGCAATCCGGGCGATGGCTCGGGCTTGAGCGAATGGACTGACAACCCGCGCATGGCGCGATCTCGGTGGGAAGAGAGCTTTCGAAAGCCAGCGGCCGATGCGGTACGCAACAGTCTGGCGTCAGCTAAGGCAGCGAGTTCGCCGATAATGGCAGCCTTGCAGGACGTCGCGATCGATCGCTTCTCTTCGGAACGTACGCGCAGCCTCCCCAAACGTCTGATCGTAATTTCGGACATGATCGAGCACACTCGGGATTATAGCCAATATCCTCGTGCTGGCGATCCCGGCTATGCTCGCTTCAGGCAGTCACCAGCTTACACCAAATACCGCACCTCACTGCACGGCGCGCGCGTCACTATAGACTACGTCACACGCCCGTCTGTCATGCCGGACGCCGGTAAGCACGCCGAGTTCTGGTCGACTTGGGTCAAGGATAACGGCGGAGTCCTCGATCTCATACATCGCCTACAAGGGACATAACGTGCCGGAAACTGTCAGCCAGTCACGGATTCCTCCGGGAATTTTAGGCGGCATTATCTTCTTCGCGACCACGCTAGTCGGCTGCACCTTCATCGTGCTGTCGAAGACGGGAGGTTTATCTCCTGTGTTGGTTACATCGGTGCCAGTTCTCATCATGATCGGCTACGCCGCGCTCATGGCCGGAGCGCGATTGCTCCGTTTGCGTGACGATCAGGCCGGCGACAATCTTTATTACATGGGATTCCTGTTCACCCTAACCAGTCTTGCCGTTTCTCTATACCAGTTCTCCAGCGACGGTTCGGCAGAAACGATCGTCCGCAATTTCGGTATCGCCATTGCCTCGACCATCGCGGGGATAGCCCTGCGTATCTTCTTTAACCAGATGCGCCAGGATCCCGCGGAGGTCGAGGCGACTGCACGCCTCGAACTGGCGGACGCTTCACGACGGGTGAAGCGCGAACTCGACGGTACGGTGCTCGAATTTGCCTACTTCCGACGAATGACCCAACAGTCCATGGCCGACGCCCTCGAAGAGATGAAGACCATGTTAGGCGACATGCGCCAGACCGTGGCGGGCGAACTCGAACAGATGAGCGGCCGCATCAGCCGCCCACTCGAAGAGACAACAAAAAAATCGGGCGATACAGTTGACGCGCTGGCGGATCGCATCACGGACGCCTTGGACGACGTATCCGAACGGTTGGTCGAACAGACAGAAAACTTCTCGCGCGGAGCCGAAGCCTCGGCCGAAGCGATCCGCAAGACCGTGGCCAAGCTAGAGGCGATGCAGACGCCCGAACAAATCATCGAAATCAAGCTTGCACCGATGATCCAGGGACTTTCTCGTGCGGTGAACTCCTTCAAGGCCAGCGCCGAAATGCATGAGAAAACCGTCGATAAGAGCCTCAAGCGGACGCAGGACGTGGCAGCGTCGGTGGCTCGGATCGTTGAGGAACTCCGAGCGGCCGACCTTTTTCGGCCTAGACCCGCCGAGCCCCCGGCTTGGGACGGCACCCAAGCTGATAAGGCCGCAGAGTGATGGGCGCGACCACAGACGGAAAGATCAATCAGCAGGGCTCCTCCTACCGACGAGGCCTCGTTCTTGGCCTCACCATGGCGGAAATTATGGTCCTGCTGGTGTTCTGCCTTCTGATTGCAATGGCGACCTTCTTGCGGCGGGAACAAGACAAGCTCGCTATGGCCAAACAGGAGCTCGCGCTCCAGAAGGCTATCGCAGAGCGCGATGCCGCCGCCATAGAATCGTTGAAGCGAGAGACGGCCCTCGCGGAGAAACTTCAGAATGCCGCCGGTCTAGATCCCGCCGCCATCGACGCTTACTGGCGGGATCTCGTCGAAAGCAAGGCATCTCTTGCGAAGCTGGCCAAAGAAGGCACGACGCTCGCGGAAGTACGCGAGAAGGCAGCGGTCACGGATGCCTTGCGGAAAGCAGGCATTGATAACGACAAGGCAATGCGTGACGCGGAGATCGTGAAAGCTCTGAAGAGTGCACTACCCGAAGCAGACAGCGCGGCGTTGACGCCGAAATCAGCTACCGAAATAGCGGTCCGCGCGTCGAAGGCTCCCGGCGACGGTGGCGGCAATCGCTTTCCGCCTATCATTAGTCTAACCGAAGAGAAAGGATATACCTTCCGTACCGGGAGCGCCGAGCTAGTGCCCGCATTCAAAAACGCGCTTACCTCGACGACGCTCGACAAGATCCTCACGACGATCAAACAGTACGACGTCGACGTGGTCGAGGTCGTGGGACATACGGACGAACAGGCTTATGGCCCTCGTTTGGCCTCGCCCGGCATCGACTCCGCCAGCCCGGTCTCCCTTGCTCCGACGTCCAGCATGCCCCGTGTCTCGAATCTTGATCGTGGCCTGACGGCAGTTCTGAACAACACCAACGAAATCGCGCGGATGACCCCTGCGGACAATGCCGGCCTTGGCCTGGCACGCGCTGTTTCCGTTGTCAGCGAATTGCGGAAGTCCGAAAAGCTCGCCGGTTACAAACTTATTCCGCTCTCTGGCGGTCAGCTGATTGATACCGACGAGAAGCTCGCGCTCAGCAGCAACCCTGGCGGCGACGTGGCACAACGCCGGCGCATTGAGATTAGATTGCGTAAATCTACTCCGCACGAAGCTGCCGCCTCGATCGTGCCGCCCACACCGTCAACCCAGGTCCTGCGCCGACCGGCACAGGCCAAACAAGCCATGCCACGCCCAGCGGCTTCCCCTCGTCCAGCACCGGTCCAACCGCCTCCCCCGCAACGACAGCCGAATTCTTTTAATCTCTTCGGCAACTAGTCTTGCGCGAGCCGGGAAATAGGCCTCTAGCGATGAGGGGGATTGCCCGGCCAACGAAAAAACTAAATGAAATCAACGGCAATCGCCGCCCAAAATCGTGTTGCGTGTATCAGTATTATGCCCCGAAGACTAGGCCCGAAGAGCGGCTGAGCGGATATCCGAGGCACAAGCAAACGGCGGCCGATGTGCAGCTTCGACCGAACTGCAGGCACCGGACTGAGAACAATATGAAGCCGTTGAGCAAAGTCTGGACAGATCAGGATATCCAACGCCTGCGCGAGTTGGCGGCCGAGGGAGCCACTGCCATGCGTGCTGCTTCAGCGCTCAACCGCCGAAGCGAATCCGTCAAGAAGGCGGCTCGGCAGCATGGACTGAAGCTCGTCGGCACCCGCGAGGCAAAGGCGCCATCCGCAGGTTAGAGGACTCGGCAGCAAGTTAGGTCGTAATAACGCAAGAAGGCCCCGGCATCACACGGAGCCTTCCACTGGAGGGGTACATCCGCCTTCCACTCTTATGTTGAGACGCTTCGAAAACACCGCGCAATTCCGTTGGTTCCAGCTCGCCGCATTTTTTCAAATGCTAGCTGCGACTTCACGATGGAAAGCATGAAGCCGTCTGCCGCCGGCAAATTTCGCAACGTTGCGGTCAATTCGCTGACACAAGGTTTGCGGGGATAGCATCGGTGATCTTGATTGCCTTCGGAATGAGGCCGAGCGCCAAAAAAGCGTCGGCGATCTTTTGCTGGTCCGCCGCATGCGGTCGGCGGCACCTCGCGAGCCTAGCGGCGCTGGAGTAGAGCGCCGCCTCGCATGCTTCTAGACACACAACGCAACCCAACCCTCGCTTGTCTTCCAAATCAGTCTTAGGCACGCGTTTGCGCGCAGGCGCGGTTATGCGCTGACTGGAAGTCTGCCGTTGGCAGAATCGAGAAATTCAACGGTCGTGAACAAGAGCTCCGTGTCACCGACGTTTTCGAGATCGTGGAATTTAGATTCTCCCTCTCCATAGACAAAGTGCCGGGTGTCTCCCGCTGAATAGACTGCATCAACGATCGTCCCGTCTTCTACATGCGACCGTGCCCTACCGGGCGTTACCGCCGTCCAGAAATAATCAAGGACGTGTCGATGGAAACCGATCCGTTCGCCCGGTGCTAGGCGGATCTCCCAGACCCTTACGCGTGCGGTCTCTGATAGGAGCCTGGTGCCCACGTTGCCGTTGTTCTGATTAGCCGCAAACTCGCGGCGCAATTTCACCGGCCATGCTTCGATGTTCGCTTTGGTGGCAATACTCATTTGTGTTCCTTTCTCAAAATAACTCTTCTATTTGGTGCTCATTCCGATCTCCGCCCGGACCTGCTGAGATCCGAACGCAGAGCGCACTTTTTCCGCTGCCGCGCTGCGATCGAGGACAGAAACGATCCAAGACATCGCGAAGGCCAGTGGCACGGAGACCAGAGCCGGATTGTCGTAGGGAAAAGGTGCCGGTCCCAGTTTGAAGGTGGCCGTCCAGACGGACGGACTCAGAGCGACCAGCCCGACCGACGAGACCAGTCCACAGATAGATCCGATGACGGCTCCGCGTGTCGTCAGTTTCGACCAGACGATCGAGAGGAGGATGATGGGGAAATTGGCGCTGGCGGCGATCGCGAAGACAAGACCGACGACGAAGGCAATGTTGGAATTCTCGAAGACGATGCCCAACCCCATCGAGACGACGCTTATCGCGACGGCGGCCAATTTCGATACCAGCACCTCTTCGCGCTCGTTGGCCTGTCCTCGACGGAAGATCCTCGCATACAGATCGTGACTTGCGGCGGATGCCCCCGCCAAGGTCAAGCCGGATACGACAGCCAGGATCGTAGCGAATGCCACCGCCGAAATGAACCCGAGCAGAGCCGATCCTCCTACGGCTTCGGCAAGGTGAAGGGCGACCATGTTTGTGCCACCTATCAAGGCTCCCGCCGGATCACGGAACACCGGGTCGGTGGATACCAGCGCGATCGCCCCAAAGCCCAGAACGAACAACAGGCTGTAGAAAATCGAGATGAAGCCGGTCGCGACAAGAACGGACGAACGGGCGTCCTTCGCGTTGCTAACGGTGAAGAACCTCATCAAGATGTGAGGCAATCCGGCGGTTCCGAAGATCAGAGCGAGCCCCAGCGAGATGGCCGAGATCGGGTCCTTGACCAATCCGCCCGGCGCCATGATCGCATCCGACTTCGGATGGACCGACACGGCGGCACGAAAGAGAGCTTCGAAACTGAAGCCAAAGCGCGACAAAATCAGGATTGACATCACTATCGACCCCGTCATCAGAAGAACAGCCTTGATAATCTGGACCCAAGTGGTCGCGAGCATTCCTCCGACCGTAACGTAGATCATCATCAGAACGCCGACGATGCACACGGCATAGCTGTACGGCAGTCCAAACAAGAGTTGGATGAGCTTGCCGGCTCCCACCATCTGGGCGATGAGGTAGAAGATCACGATCACGAGCGTGTTCACGCCGGCGACTGCCCTGACAGGAATTTCCGCCAACCTGTAAGCTGCTACGTCCGCGAAGGTGAAGCGCCCGAGATTTCGAAGCGGCTCTGCGACGAGAAAGAGGATCATCGGAAACCCTACGAGGAAGCCAATCGCGTAGATCATCCCGTCGTAGCCGGATGTGTAGACCAGCGCAGTCACTCCGAGGAACGTCGCAGCCGAAGTATAGTCACCGGCAATGGCGAGACCGTTCTGGAAACCCTTCAGACCGCCGCCTGCCGCATAGAAGTCCTTCACGGTGCTCGTTCCGCGCCTTGCCGCCCACCAGGTGACTGCGAGGCTGACGACGACGAACGCGACGAACATGAGGATGGCAGTGGAATTCAGAGGCTGCCGCGTCACAGTTCCGCTGACGGCATCGGCGACTGCCGGACACGACGACGTCGTCGCGGCTATCAGAAAAGCGAGACCGCCGAACCGCCTGATCATCGCAGGTCCTCCAATAGCTTGTCTTTCAACTGGTCGAAGCGCGAGTTCGCTCTCGCGACATACACGGCGGTAAGAATGAAGCCGAGCGCTATCAATGCGACGGCGACGACTACGCCCCACGTGGTGGTCGTCCCGGTCCCGAGAGGAAGGCCCAGCAGCGAAGGACGGAACGCGATGACCATAATGAAAGCGAAGTAGGACACCGCCATCATCGCAGACATCGCAAAACCGAACCTCGACCGTTCTCTGGACAACTGTCGAAACAATACGTTTTGCTGAATAAGTTCAGCGTTCATAACGTCCTCCCTTTTTTATCTCGACTAGGCGGCTATGCCGGTCGACACCGCGGTCTCTGCCATGACGGCCTCCGGCGTTCGGTATCTCTCGGCGGAAATGCGGTCCTCATCCGTGGCGATCTGCGCCTGCATGTAAGCCCCGAGATGTCTGGCGCGTCGGACAACCGCAGCGCCGAATGGTGTCCGCGCCCCGTTGAAAGCCGTCAGTGCCGCCTGCATATTTGCCGGATGATCTTGGAGCGCCTTTGCGAGCCCGGCTGCATCGAGAGCGGCTTTGGTAACGCCCATCCCCACATGCGGACGGGCGACAAACGCGGCGTCACCGAGGAGCACCGTGCGAGTGCCGACCATCATTCGCTTGGCCTCGAGATCAAGTATTGCCTGAATGAAGGGTTGCTTCGTTAGCCTGACGATCTCGGCAAACTGCGGAGACAGCAGCCGCTCAGCGTCCGAGCGCATCGCGGAGATCACATCCGGCCGAATCCGGTGCGGTGCTATCGAGAGTTCGTGTCGCTTTCCGTCGATGTCGGTTAGAAGTTCTGGCAGAGTCTGCATAGCATCGGCTGGGCGGTACCACACGAAATTGAACCGACGTTGCCCGATCGAAGTTTCCTCACCTTCTCCTGCAACGGGATATCCGAGCATCTGCTCCCCGGGCGGAAGGGCGAAGGAAAACCAATCCGAGGTATCCGCGCGCGTTGCCGGCGAAAGATCGCGCTCATGAACTAGTCCGCGCCAAGCGATATACCCCGCATATGCCGGCCTGTCCGTAGGTGCGAACTGCCCCGAACGTTGGAGAATAAGCCGTCGGCACCGATCAGCAGGTCTCCAGTCGCCGCTTCCCCATCCGAGAACTTCGCGACCACTGATGTATCGTCTTCCTGAGCCTCAACGAAATTCTTCCCATGCCGATAGCAATCTGACGGAAGAGCGGCCTTCAGAAGACCGTACAGCTTGCCCCATGAGGTCAGAACTTGCGGCAGAGCAAGTTGCCCGACGACGCGGCCGTCACTTCCGAAGACCCGTCGGCCGGGGACCGAAACGCCAAGCGATGAGCTGTCGACCTCGATACCAGCTTCTTTGAGAATATCGAACAATTCGCGGTGGGTGACGATGCCTGCACCTCTGCCCGCGAGTTCGGCACCGATGCGCTCGTAGATTGCGATGTCCCATCCCTGCTTCCGCAAGAACAGGCCTGCAAACAATCCCGCCATCGAGCCACCAACGATAATGGCTCTGGGCGGCCTCGTGCCGCCGCTCGGTCGATGTTCCATGAGCATTCTTCCCGTCGCATCTTATTTATCGTTTGATCATTTAGCGTGACACTCCGGCCCTTTGTCAACCCTTATTTATCGATCGATCAATTCCCATCTGTACCCGGGTGCGTGTAGGCTATTTCAATGACCCGAGCACAGACCGATTCCGCCCGCGCAAAACGCACCGAAGCCTTAGCTGCCCGCACGCCTCGAAAAGAGCCGCAGCGATTGGATCCCAGCGAACGAGAGGCAATCATCGTCCGCGAAGCGGTGAAATTCTTTGCTGAATACGGTTTCGAAGGGCAAACGAGAGAACTGGCGAAACGGCTTAAGATCACCCAGCCGCTGCTTTATCGGTACTTTCCAAGCAAGGAGGCGTTGATCGAGCGCGTCTATCAGGAAATCTTTGTAGGCCGTTGGAATCCATCCTGGGAGGCGCTGATCGATGACCGCGAAGCGCCGCTGATTGATCGATTGAAGGCTTTCTATCGCGGATACGCGAAGGCGATCCTGAATTACGAATGGATACGTCTGTTTATGTTCGCCGGCTTGAAAGACCTAGACTTCAATGCCCGCTATCTCGAAATGCTCAGAGAACGCGCGTTTTTTCGTATCATTGCAGCTCTCCGCGCGGCGCACGAACGGCCAGATCTGAGCTCGGTCCCTCCGTCCGTGATGGAGATCGAGATGGTTTGGGGCCTTCACGCTTCGATTTTCTATCTCGGCGTTCGTGAGTACATCTACGGCATGCCGTTGGGCGCGGACGTAGATGCCATCGTCGACGCGAAAGTCACCACTTTCCTTGAAGGCATAGCTCCCGTGCTTCAAGAAGCCCCGCGGTCCGCTACTGTGCGCTCCCGAAAGCGCGCCTCTATTTGAAACAATGCTCGCCGGTCAGAGACCAGCCAGCTGATGTCTCAGTTAGTCTTGATCTGAACGACCTTCCCGGGTGCAGAGGGCGTCTCTTCTGCGATCATCAAGTATCGCCTACTCCTCAAATCGTTCGACCTGATTGCCCAAAATGCCGGGGCGGACGTCATTGAAGCTTGGAGCGCCGCGCACCGCCTTGATAGAGCGCATGCGAACGCTTCGCCTGCGAGCACGTCAAAACCTCGAAAACTCAGAAGATTCTTCACTCGCCTGTATCGATAGCGAACGCTATCCGCCGATTGACTCATCCATCAAACCACATGTGCGGTGATCATGGGCATGGGAGACTTGCTTCTCATACAGCAGGAACGGCGTGGATGGCCCTGTTTGCCGCTTTTCAAATCCGTCCAAATTTCGGAAGGGATAGAGCTTTTGGTCGACCGAGAAGCGCTTCACCGTCTGAACAGCTTCAGTCTGCATTACGCCAAGGAGACATAGTTGTCGCCGTGCCCCGGCCAAGCTCGTCAGCGCGGCGAAAATGGACCAATTGGAGCGCGCCCGATCAGAGAAACGCAAACAAGGCCTGCGATGGCAAACCAGAATGTCAGCCAGAATCCATCGATATAGGCCAGCGTGTTGGCCTGCTTTTGCACCATGCTCGCCAGCGTTCCGACACTTCGCGCCACTGCAAGATCCTCGCCATGGGGCGCAAACAGGGCGTTCAGCTTGCCGAGCAATCTCGATACGTCCGCATCTCCGGCGGCTACATGAAGCCCTAACAAATTGGAATGCACTTGTTCGCGCATGCGCAACCAAGTCGTCATCAATGCGACGCTGATTTCCGCGCCACCAAGCCGCATGACCTGAATGTATGCCGCAAAGGCGGTTGCTCGAGTTGGATCCGAATTAGACAGCGCGATGATAATGATCGGCAACAGGGTGAATGAATGCCCGAGGGACTGCAGCAGAAGCATCGGGGCGAAATCAGATGGAGACCAGGCCGAGGTCAACATCGTGCCGAGCAATGCCGCGGCAGCGAAGGCGGCCAGGCCTACGATCAGGACGAGTTTCACATCGTATCGACGAATGAGATAGATCGATAACGGCAGCAGTAAGATCATCGGCGCGGTGCCGCATAACAGAAACACCCACCCGAATTGCACAGGCTTGAGTTGCGCGACGGAGCTTAGGAAGTTTGGGACAAGCGACGAGTTGGAAAGGCTTGTCATCGAGTAGAGCAGGACCACCAGCAAAGCAAAGCCGATGTTGCGTGAGAACAGCACTTCTGCATGCGCCCAGGGGCGCCTTACGATCGTCTCGTTGATGAAGAAACCAACAACCAGCGCGGCACCTCCCCCAATCAGCGCGACTATGATTCCCGATCCGAACCAGTCCAAACGATTGCCTTGATCGAGACCGGCATAGATCATCGCGACGCCGGAGCCGAAGAGCAGCATACCGCCCCAATCGGCTTCATGCAGAACGAAGGTATTGATCGGCTCGCGAGGCGTTCCGAGATACACGAACAGAGCGAGTAGCGGAGCGATGATCGCATCCTGCCAGTAGATCCACTCCCAGCCGAGATGCTCGATATAGAAACCTGTCAGCGAAACTCCCGCATTCAGCGTGAAACCCACGCGAATGGCGTAAATGGCAATCGCCGGCAGCCACCATTTCATTGGCAAGTTTCGGAAGATGATCAGCAGCGTCGCTGGCACGAAAGTGCCGAGCAACAGCCCGTGGACAATGTGCGCGGTCAGCAGGGCATTGTAGTCGCGTAGCAGAGGAATCATCACCGAGATCGCCGCATAGACCAGCGCGGGAATGCCGAGCACGCGGCGTAGGCCGAGCACTGTCGAGAGCCATGCCACTGCCGGCGCAATGAATATCTGCGAGGCGGTGCCGGCTGTGGAGAGCCAGGCACCTTGATCGAAGCTTAAAGAAAGGCCACCACGGAGGTCCGGCAGGCCAAGTGAGAACAACCGTGAGTCGACGCTCGACAGCAGCGAGCCGAGTAGCACCGCGCCCACTGCAAAGAGCGGATGAAGCGATGCTCCGCCTGTCGAGACCGGCCCTGCGCCGATCACGCGGCTGTCGACGGCGCTCGCCTGGGTCATTGGGCCGCGGCCTCCGTATCGATCCGCGCGGTGACCGACATGCCAGGCAACAGCCGATCGAGTAACGGTTGGTTTCTATCGAATAGAATGCGCACCGGCACGCGTTGAACGACTTTCGTGAAGTTGCCCGACGCATTGTCCGGCGGCAGCAATGCGAATTGCGAGCCTGAAGCGGGTGCGATGCGTTCGACGCGGCCACGCAACGTCTGGTTCGAAAAGGTGTCGACGACAATCTCGACCGGCTGGCCGGGCTTCACACGCGTGAGCTGGGTTTCCTTGAAATTTGCGACCACATAGACATCAGGTAGCGGCACGACGCTTATGAGATTGGTGCCGACATTGACATAGTCGCCCGCCTGGACCTGCCGTTCGCTCACCACGCCGTCGAACGGCGCCACGATGGTGGTGTAGCCGAGCTTCAATGCAGCAGCGTCCCGCGTTGCTTTGGCTCCCAGAAGATCTGCGGCGCGTTGTTTTCTAGTGCCGTTCAATACTTCGAGCTGATGCTTCTGGGCCGCGATCAACGCCCTGCTCGCCCGAACATCTGCCTGTGTCTTCGCTTGGGCGGCGATCGCTTGTTCAAAGCGCTGGCGCGTACCCGCTTCGCTTTGGCTCAGGGATTTTTGCCGTTCGAGCTCCTGCTCGGCTTGCACATCCTGTGCTTCGGCTGCGGCGCGTTGAGCTTCGGACTGAGCGATCGTCGCGTATTGAAGTTCGATCTGGTTGGCGAGATTATCCAGCGCCGCCTGAGCCCCGGCCACGCCCGCATCGGCTTGGGCAAGTTGCGCCTCGTAGTCGGCCCGATCGATCTGCAGCAACCGATCGCCTGCCTTCACCCGTTGAAAATCGTTAACTGCAACCGTTTTGACTTCCCCGGCCACCCGGCTCGATAGCCGCGTGGTCTGCGCGCGGACATACGCATCATCCGTTGATTGCACGGCGCGATTACCGATCCAGATATCCCATCGCAGCGTCGCCACGATCACGAAGCCGACCGCGACCGAAAGCGCAATCACGGGCAAGGCCACGCGGCGCAAGGTGGAAGTTTCTGGAGCGAGACCGACAGTCGGCGGGGATGTCGGCTGCGGAGGAGGCTGCACTTGGGACATGGCGCTTTCAATTCGGTTGACGAACCCTGGAATGCCGACTGCTCGCATATTGCAAGCCCATTGGTAGACGCCGAGGTGTCGACATCCCGATAGAGCCGCCGTGCGCCTAGTCTTCGGATGGCTTTGGTTGAATTGCGCTCAACGGGTCAGAAGCTGGAAACGTCTCCGCCAGTTCTTCGTCGAGTTGATCCTCACTTAAGTCAGCTTCCAACGCCTTCTTTGGATTTTGCGCGTATTTGTCGACCGGAGCCGGATCAAACTTTTTGGCCACTTTGATCTCCACGTTTTTTGCCTCTACCAGTCTGGACATATCGGCCTCTACAACCACAATCCACCGGCTTGGAGTGAAAGGCTATCCGAAATAAAAACGTTCCGGAACGACTTTCCTCTCTGCGGGCCGCCAAGGCTTCCGTTTCCTCCCCTCGTCTCACCTTCCTAGACCTTGGACTAGTTTTGATCGACCACTAGTCAGTTGTGTGGTGCGACTGAACAAGTGATGCTCGCGGGGGACAATGATGTCCGATCGAAGTTGGTCTGCGGGTGATTCTGCAGCTTGAGGTGCGCAGAGATGTCGAGCGAAGTCTCCGTTCCCCCACCAATGGCTTCAGTGACGAAAAAGGATCTGTTTGGCTGCTCTTCAAATAAGTTAGGCAAGGACCAAGAACTGCGCTGCGAAGGGATAGGGTTCTTTCGCAAGGGAAGCGATGACCCGCGCCTCGGTCAGGTCGCTACGGAAGCCGACGACCGCGGATATCTCATCGGCATGTCGTTGGCCAATAGTCATCGTAGACGCATCTTTCACGCCACTCACGCAACTTCTCACGATTTTGACGAAGGCTCCGTCTACCTCCGGGATCTCGCAGTTCCCTACCGGGCCGATTTGGCAGGCTCCTTCGACTTTCTCCTGATGGAGATCTCTCGACCATTTCTGATCGCGTTTGCTGAGGAGCATGGCCTCCCGGCCGGCGCGGAATTTATGTGTGTTACCGGGACTAAGGACCCAGTTCTATCCAATCTTCTGCAAGCGACTCTGCCTACCTTTCAGGAAAGTGCGAGCAACGACTTGCTGTTTCTCGATCAACTTGGTCTCACGATCGGCGCCCATCTCTTCGAGCGCTACGCTGCGGCTTCCATGACACCGATCCGCCAGGTTCGTTCACCGCTGTCAAAGGCGCAACTGGCGATCGCGACGGAGATGCTGAGCCAAGGGTTAGGCGATAAGGTCACTTTAAGCGATGTAGCCGCGGCGTGCGGGCTTTCACGAGGCTACTTCATTCACGCGTTCCGCAAGACAACTGGCCTCCCGCCCCATCGCTGGGTCTTATCGCATCGAATCGAAAGAGCGCGAGAACTCATCCTCAGCTCTGATCTTTCACTTGCTCAAATCGCGGCCGTTTGCGGATTTGCAGATCAAAGCCATTTCACGCGGGTCTTTTCTCGTAGCGTCGGCACGTCGCCGGGGAACTGGCGTCGACTAACCAAAATCTGAGTGTCTCTGCCGCAGGCAGCGCATTTGGAACAAAGTGCGGTATTTCCTTCAATATCAGGCACGCCCTACGTGAGTACGCTCTACAGGCTCCGGTCGAGCCAAGCTCAACGCACAGAAGGAACCTCCGCAATGACCGCTCCGATCCCACCGTCCTCGACTGTCGTCCTCGTACATGGCGCATGGGCCGATGCGTCTAGTTGGCGACGGGTGGTTGCCATCCTTCAAGCTAAGAACGTCGACGTTGTCGCTGTTCAGAATCCGACCACGTCGCTCGCAGCCGATGTCGAGGCTACGCGTCGCGTAATTGAGAGGATCGACGGTCCAGTTGTGCTTGCCGGCCATAGCTGGGGTGGAACGGTGATCACAGAGGCAGGCAACTCTCCGCAAGTGAAAGCGCTGGTTTTCGTGGCGGCTTTCGCGCCCGGGGCGGGAGAGTCAACCGGGGATCAAGTCAACGCACACGCTCCTCCGCCCGGTCTCGGCGAAGTAAAGCCGGACGGCGAAGGCTTCCTGAAAATGAGCGTCGACGGCTGGATAACGAACGTCGCACAGGATCTGCCTGCGGCTGAGGCGCGCGTGCTGGCGGCAACACAGCCACCGCTCGGGACAGACACCTTCGGCGACAAGGTGACCAAGGCTGCGTGGATGGATAGGCCGAACTGGTATATCATCTCTAGCGAAGATCGGGCTGTAAGCGTCGAGCTCCAGCGCGAGCTGGCGGTCAAGATGAAGGCGACAACGGTCGAATTGAAGGCCAGCCATGTATCTCTGCTATCAATGCCGACTGAGGTCGCCGAAGTCATTCTGGATGCGATTGCCAAGACGAATTGACGTAGCCGGCGCGGATCTGTCGAACGCAAAAGACTTCGACGTACAACTCAGTTCAGCCATTCAGAGCGCGACGCAACGCTGAAAGAAAAACACGCACTTTCGGCAACACCAAACGGGTCGTCGGATAGACGGCCCAAATGGCGATCTCCTCCGGCGTACCATCCTCGAGTGCTAACCGGATGAGGCGACCTGCCTGGACATCCTCATCGACATTCCAATCCGACAGCAAAGCGACCCCGCCACCGGCAAGGCAAGCAGCATGGCACCCGACGATGCTGCTGGATGAGAACCGTGAGAGCAAACGAACGTGTTCGTCTCCACCCGCCGCGTGAAAAGTCCAATGCGTAGTGCTGCCGAGCGGTAGACATTCATGTTGCGCAAGATCGGCAATCTGAACGGGCTTCTTGCGATCTCGGAGGTAACTCGGCGCTGCAACCAGAGACCTGGGATTCTCCGCCAATTTCTGCGCGATCAATGAACTATCCTTGAGACGGCCAATTCTGATCGCGAGATCTGTACCGGAGGAAACGAGGTCTGGCAGGCCATCGTTCATATCGATGGAAATGCGAAACTCGGGGTTTTCGCGCAAAAGTGCGGGGACTAAAGGGGCCACGACTTTCGCGCCGAAGGCAACAGGAACGGAAACGCGCAGTAGTCCGGCGGCGCCTCGGCTTTCGGTTCGCAGCGCGGCTCGAGCCTCTTCATCATTCTCGACGAGCGCCTTGGCAAACGGTAGCAGCGTTTGCCCCTCCGGCGTCAAGGACAAGGACCGCGTGGTCCTTTGCAACAAACGCACACCCAACGCACTCTCTAGCGAGCCCAGACGGCGGCTGGCCAGCATGGGCGATATCCCAAGCCGCCGCGCGGCCTCCGAGAGGCTCCCGCCATTTACCGCGGTTATAAAAACTAGCACGTCGTCAGTATCCACTTTATCAATTTCCGATATACGGGCAGAACACCGACCATGACTACTCCGAAATCCGATGAAATCCTAGCTGCTTGGGATCAATTCGTTCGGAGAACTTGCCATGAGCACGATCAGTCTAAACTCCAAAGCACCACCTGATATTGGGCGATCCAGACTATTGGCGATGAGCGCGGCCAGCGGGATCGCGGTAGCTAACATCTATTACAATCAACCTATGCTCGGGGTGATGGAAGCCGACTTTCCCGGCCAAACAATCGTCGGCCTCATTCCGACTGCAACTCAGCTTGGGTATGCTGCTGGGCTATTTTTTCTGCTGCCGCTAGGCGATCTTGTGCGGCGACGGCAGTTGATCGTTGGTCAGTTCCTCGTCCTAGCGGTGGCGCTTGCGGCCGCAGCTATCGCCCCCTCCGCTGCCCTGACTGTCGCGGCTTCGCTCGCGGTTGGTGCTAGTTCGACTGTCGCCCAACAGATCGTGCCGTTCGCGGCATCCCTCTCGCGACCAGAAACGCGCGGGGCGACGATTGGCACCGTGATGGCGGGGGTCCTGTCTGGCATTTTGTTCAGTCGGACGCTGGCTGGATTTGTCGGAGAACATGCTGGCTGGCGCGAAATGTTTTGGCTGGGCGTGCCGATGGCCTTGCTGTCTGCTGGCTTGATGACGGCTATACTGCCTAACCACGCCCCCGCATCGCATATAAGATATCGTGACGCCATCCGATCGCTCGCGCATCTTTGGAGACAACACTCAGCGTTGCGCGTAGCAACTCTGACGCAAGCTGCTTTGTTTGCATCGTTTACGAGTTTCTGGACGATCCTTGCATTGTATATTCAAGGCCCTGCCTTCAATCTCGGAGCGGATATCGCTGGTCTCTTCGGCGTAATCGGTGCCGTCGGTATCTTCGCGGCGCCGATCGCAGGGCGTGTAGCCGATCGGCGTGGACCGCAACTTGTAGTCTGGGTCGGCGGCATCCTGACATTGGTCGCTTGGGCGATCTTCGGGGCCTGGTCATCGCTCGTAGCGTTGACCATCGGGGTGGTCGTTCTCGATTTCGGCATTCAGAGTGCGTTGGTGTCTAACCAACATATAATCTACGCTCTTGATCACGGCGCGCGCAGTCGGCTCAATACGGTCTTCATGACCGGAATGTTCCTTGGCGGCGCTGGCGGTTCGGCAATTGCGACTGTCGCATGGAATGCTGGCGGCTGGACTGCAGTTAGCGCCGCAGGAGCGCTATTTGCGCTGATCGCAGTGTGCGTGCAGCTGGCCGGGCTGCCCCGGCGCAGAAGCCGTGCAGATACGATCAAATGAGATCAGAACACTCCACGGGCCTTCCTAAGTTGGTCCGTGGAGGCCATTGTTCGGCACGAGTCCCTCAACGATTGAGCGTGTAGTTTGCGGGAATCCACCGGTACCCTTGAGCTGCCGCGCGGATATGACCAATACCTGGAAACGAAACATGAGCGCCGGCAACCCACCAACCATTGCTTGATGCGAGCGCAAGAGCATTCTTCCGAGCAGCGACCGCCATTGGCACATTCCAATCATACTCGATCGCGATTTCTGGATCTGGAAATTGCACCGGCTGCATGTGCACTGTGTCCCCCAGAACAAGATGGCGTCTACACCGTCTTTTAAGAGATAGTATGTGTGGCCTGGCGTATGTCCCGGAGCAGATATTGGCGTGAGACCAGGTATAAGTTCTGCATCCCCTTCAAACGGCTTAAAGCGGTTTTCTGCGATGTAGGGCGCAACCACCTTTTGGATAGCTGGAAAGAACGGTTTGAGAAGATCGCCAACTTGGGTCTGATTGCGGTTATCGAGCCAAAAGTCTGCGTCGCGCTTTGAAACGTGGATGACCGCATTCGGGAAGACTGCTCTGCCATCCAACATCAAGCCCCCGGCGTGGTCTTCGTGAAGGTGGGTGATGAAGACATCGTCCACTTGGCTTGGCACATATCCAGCGGCTTGGATCGCCTTTACCAGCCCTCCGCCGTCTTTGCCGTATAGATTTCCGGCACCTGCATCGATCAGTATCAACCGACCGCCTGTGTTAACGAGAAACGCGTTGATCATTCCCTCGAAGGGCGATTTAAGCGCCTGCTCTCCCAGCAGTTCATTTACCTGACCTGGCTTGGCTCCGACGGCCAGTTTTTCTGCCTGAAACGGATGTGTGCCATCAAGCATCGCGGTGACTTCAAACCGGCCGACATGCATCCGATAGTAGCCGGGCGCCTGGCCACCCACGGCACCCGCGGCTGCTTGTGCGCTTGTGATCACCATACGGGAGAAGGGCGGGAGCAGTGCCGCCATCAAGCACAGCGCTGCAGCAACTCCACTCATCCATGTTCGCCGCTGTGTCACTTTTTGGCCTCCTTCGCGACGGTCGACACTGCATCCAAAATCACAGCCGCCACTTCTCGAGGGTGCGATAGCAAGGAGACATGGCTTGATTGAAGTACGGTAGTCTTGGCTTTCATCATGGCAGCGAGGTCGCGCTCCATTTGCGGAGAGATGACGCGGTCGTTCGCAGATACGATGTACCAGGACGGCACGGTTCTCCATGCGGCTACCGTCACTTTGTCGCCGAAGGTGCTGGCCGATAGCGGTGCCTGAGTGACGAACAATGTGCGGGCGTCCTTTTTCGGCAAGTCCGGCGCGAAGTTTTCGATCATGCCGTGCTCGGTCTGACGAAGAAAACCGCGACCATTGTCCCAGATCGTTCCAAGCGCAGGCGTCTTCGGATACGCATTGACGAGGTCACCTCCAGACTGCCCTTCCTTATTCGCGAACGCTGCGACATAGACCAGCGCCTTCACCTGAGGATCAACGCCGGCCTCGGTTATGACTGTGCCCGCCCAGCTATGCCCAACGAGAACAACGGGCCCACTCGCATCCGCGATGACCTTCTTGGTCGCGGCCACATCGTCTGCGAGAGACGTTAGCGGATTCTGCACTCCGAGGACCTTGACGCCCCTTGCTTGGAGAAGCGGGATCACTTTGGACCAACTTGATCCATCCGCCCATGCTCCGTGGACGAGCACAACGGTGGGCGATGTGCTGTCGACGAGACTCGAAGACCCGCCATTCTTCTTTGCAGGTGCAGCAGCGATGCTGCCAATCGATATGGACGTGATGCAAAGCATCAGCGCGGCGTTGAGTAAACAGAACCGAACCTTCATCAAACCACTTCCCTCAATCAAGTTTATCGATGGACGATTCTATCGTCTCAAGTTGACGCTTTTCTTGCATGAAAGAACGCAGGCTTTCGGCGCACCGCCGGTCGTTCGTCTGATTGAGTGGGTGCGTACAGTACTATTGTTCAAGATCGAGATACGTACTTGCTGCTAAGTGAGCCGCGCGTATTCCGGAAGACGCAAAGTTCATTGTCGTCAGTTCGAGGAGCAGGAGATGGGGACAATCACAACCAAAGACGGCACCGTCATTTTTTACAAAGACTGGGGACAAGGTCAGCCGATCGTATTCCATCATGGTTGGCCGCTTAGCGCGGATGACTGGGACGCGCAGATGATGTTCTTTGTTGGCAACGGATACCGCGTCATCGCTCATGACCGCCGTGGACACGGCCGCTCATCCCAAACGGCCACCGGTCACGACATGGACACATACGCATCCGACGTGATCGAGCTTGCCGATACTCTCGATCTGAGGGACGCCGTACACATTGGTCATTCCACTGGCGGTGGCGAGGTCGCCCGATATGTGGCACGCTCGAGCAAAGGCCGCGTCGCAAAGGCTGTTCTGGTCGGCGCCGTGCCGCCGATCATGCTGCAGACAGCAAGTAATCCGGGAGGACTGCCGCTGCAGGTTTTCAATGGCTTCCGTGAAGCTCTGGTGGCGAACCGCGCGCAGTTCTTCGTAGACGTCCCGGCTGGACCGTTTTACGGCTTCAATCGTCCTGGGGCTATGGTGTCGCAAGGCATCATCGACAACTGGTGGCGACAGGGCATGATGGGAGGTGCCAAGGCTCACTACGATTGCATCAAGGCCTTCTCGGAAACCGATTTCACGGAAGACTTGAAAGCCATCGATGTACCCGTGCTAGTGATGCATGGCGATGATGATCAGATCGTTCCTATCGCGGATTCTGCACATCTTTCGATTAAGCTGCTGAAGCACGGCTCGTTGAAGGTCTATCCGGGCTTTCCGCATGGAATGTGCACGACGCACCCCGACGTGATTAATCCCGACCTTTTGGCTTTCGTGCGCAGCTAGGCGGAGATTTACGCAACCCCGCTTCAAGCGATCTGAGGTCACCGCAAAGCGAATACTTCAGATCGGCTTGCCGACGGTCGTTGTTGTTTTGTCTCTCTCGGCAACGTTGCCCTGAAACGGTCTGAGATCGAAGAACAGCGCACTGACCGCTAGCAGCGGAGGTATGACAAAACACCAACTCCCGACCGCAGCAAACAACAACGCGGCTGTTGCGCAACCAATCGCAAAGAACCCAACCGCTGAAGCGATGGACTTCAGGCGTTTGAAAATCGCCCCTAACTGTTCGCGATCTCTGCTAAAAAGGGTGTCAGCTAGGTCAATCATCAACTGTGTAGTCGTCCCGGTCATCAAGGTTGTTGGCGGAGCTGCGCTGAGATGAATGCGATGCACGGCGTTTTGTACAGCCATCGCCGATACGAGGGTCAAGCCTGCGGCCAGCGCGGGAATGCTGTCTCCGTCTCTAGATGGTCCTAGTGTAATCGCAAGCACCGCACCGACCAAGAGAAGTAGACACTTAAACGCCAGCATGTATCGGAGAACGGGCGCACCTCGTATAGAAAGTGCGTGACCTCCCAGTCTGGTTGCGATCACAACGATGCAAAAGACCGGAAGTGCGAGGAGTTTGGTCAGAACTCCGGATGTCCCAAGAGCCAGCGCGCTCCCTATTGTCACGAAATTGCCGGTAACGTGCGCGGTAAAGAGCCCTTGAAAGGCCAGAAATCCCGCCGTGTCGGTATAGCCACCGTTGTAGCTGAGCAATCCGGTGAGACTGAGTTTCATGGGCTTGCCTCCGTTGGCCTTCGATTCGGAGCGTCGATGAATCGGCGTTGGGCGCTACCTTCCTGGAAATATGCTGCTCGTGCGCGGCTCTTTCTGAATGCAAGCGCCAGCAGAGTCACCACCCGTATTTGAGTTCAAGCCCCAGATAATTGCTGTCGTGACCGCCAGCGCTACGTAGCGTATCGCCGATCTCGTAGTGAACGGCTTCGAGCGCACCGGTTAGATTGGCGTTGAAGGCATAGTCGGCGCGCAATTGCGTGTAGAGTCCACTCCAGCGATTGCCCATTCCCGCGGTGCCGGTAACCGCAACATTCGGCTGGATATAGATGGCATCGGCCGTCGTCTCACGCCATTGCAACCCAATGCCGGCGGTGACCGTGAGCTTGTCGAGTGGTTTGACGGTCAAGGTCGGCTTGAGATGGATTAGGTTGGCATATCCGGTATAACCGGCAAGCGTGAAATAATAGCCGTTCGGAAACAGCGGATTGAAGGTGCCGATGGTGCCGTCACCCGGCTTGCGATCGCCCGAGGCCGCATCTGCCTGCAGGCCGATGCGTGGCGTCCACGGGATATTGGTCAGGGTGTAGCCCACGCGACCGCCTAGCGCCCAGGCTGCAATCTCCTTGGCGGCAACATGGCCGGTCTGCCCCATCGCTTCCAGATCCCAGTCTAGGCCATTGATCTGACCGGCGAAACGGATGTCGAAGATGTGCCGCTGCTCGGCGCCGAGCGCATCGAGATAGCGCGCATTCGAGCGCTCATATAGCGAATAATAACCCGACAGTTCATTGGTCCCTAGCACCTGGCGCTCGACGCGCAGGGTGCTGAACCTGAAGTCACGGTTGGAGATATCATCGAACACGTCGCCAAAGCGATATTGCACTGGCTGGCTGACGAAGCCGATAAGACGCCACGGGCCGATCTCGTAGTCGGCCCACAGTGCATCAAATGACTGCCGGACATTGGGGCCATCCCGCGACGACACGAAGCGCTGAAGGTCGAAGGAAAAGTCCTGTCGACCGACGCGTGCCTTGAATGTGCCATCGCCGAGTTTGTCGCTATAAGCGACGAAAGCGAGGCGCAGGTCGAGCTGGTTCTGATCGACCGCGGTGACACTCGCTTTGTCAAAGGTGCGAACATCCTCAAACTGGGTGAAAATCTGCCAGTTCTCATTCAGATGCACATCGACATGCATTTGCAGGCGCTGCAGCAGATAGGCATCCGGTCTGGTGCCACCAATGCCGAAGCCGGATGCGTCATTGATCTCGAAACGCTCACGCATGGTCGCGCCGAGCGAGACATAGCTTTTCGGATCCGTGACGTAGAGCGGAATATATTTCAGATCATCGAGCGGCTGTGTGCGCAAGGCGGGATTGGCCAGCACCGACCAATCCTCCTGCCAGCGGTTCGACGAAATCTTCGGTCGCGCGACCGCTTCATCCGCAAGAACGGGCGCATAGGCGATCAGATGCGCGGCGACAGCGCAAGCCACCCCTCCTCGCCAACGCCTAATGCGCTGCTGCGTGGATTTCCGCAACATAGCCTCCCGGGAACTGGACAATAGCGGCGCGGCGATTATCGGCCGTATAGGGCTCGACCAGAACGCTGACGCCAGCGGCCTTCGCCTTGACAAGCGTGTCATCGAGCGAAGTTACTTCATATCCGGCTAGTTCGTGACCATAGGGATAAGGCAGGCGACCATCGGTCACCAATACGGTCATCCTGCCGAATTTCGACGTGATGCGTATCCGCCGATAGCTGTCATTCGGGCGGCCGATCTCGATGCCCGGCGCTTTCGCATCGTCCGAGACGATGCTGCCCTTCGAGAATGTTACGAAGCCTTTGACGAACTCCGCGGCCTTCTCCGAGGGCACGTAGACGCGGTTCTCGGGAACCGTCTGCAAGTCGGGATAGGATGGCACATTCGTGTGCCAATAGAGCTGCATATTCACGCCGCCCGGCCATTGCACCACCGCATCGCGTCCAATCGGATCCGGGAATGTCGTCACCAGCACGCCAGCGCCCGCCTCTTTCGCGGCGCGCACGGCGGCATCGATATCGGTCACGAGGTAGCCGGTGCGCTCATGGCCGAACGGATACGGGATCGGCGTCTTGAAGCCGAACACCGAAATGGAGCCAACTGGCGTCAGCACAAGCTGCGACGTGGTGCTGCTCGGCGTCGGCGTCACGGTGGCGATGACCTGCTTCGTGCTCTTGCCGCCAAAAGTCGCGACAAAGCTCTCCACGAAGCGATCGACATCTGCCGGTGCCACATAGACGTGGGTGGTGTCGTATTGCGGCCCTACCGCGTAATTCGCTTTCGGTTCGCGCGCGGCAGATGGCTGCATCACAGCCAGAGCCAGCAGCGCGGACAAAGCGAGTGTTGTCCTGACGGAATGGCGCATGAAAATCATCCTTGTCATGCCGGGTGAGAATCGTCGGTCTGAAACGACAGCGCGGGATTATGCAGATCCAGTGCCAGGAAGTGGCGCACCACCGGCGGCTGCGGCCCGACATGGAATTGCACGGTGTCCCGCTGCACGTCGGCATCCGCATGCGAGACGCGGTGATGCTGGCGCAGATGCTCGGCCCAGGATTCCACCATGAACCATTCAACGATCTTCTCGGTATCGCTGGCATCCTCGGTGATTCCCCAGCCATAGGCGCCATCACGGCGCCGCGCCGCTGCGAGGCGTTTCAGGCCGGCGAAAAACGACACGCGGTTTTCGCGCAGGATGCGATATTCGATCAGGATCAGCACCGGACCGCGATCATGCTCGATGGGCTCCGGGGTGAGCGGCTCGGGCCAGTGATTGGATGGCGTCAGATCGGCCTCGCCTGCCGGCAACTTCATCCGATGCATCAAGAATGCAATAATGAACAACCCAGCGGCGCAAACCAGCAGCGTCATCGGCAAATCCAGCGCCTGTGCGACCGCGCCCCAGCCGAGGCTGCCGGCGGCCATCGCGCCGTTGAACACCATCAGATAGACGGCAAGGCCGCGCCCGCGCACCCAGTTCGGCAGCACGGCCTGCGCGACACCGCTGAAGGTCGTGAGTGCCGCGATCCAGGCGGCACCGAGCAGCAGCAGTACCGGCACGGCCAGCCATTTCGGCGGGGCCAGCGACAGGATTACCATCACCACTGACGTCATGATGGCCGACAGCAGCAGTAAGCGATCGGAATCTAGCACGGCGCGCAGTCGCGGTAGCACCAGCGCGCCGCCGATGGCGCCCGCGCCGACCGCCCCCAGCAGCACGCCATAGAAGCCGGCATCGCCGCTCAGCAGATTGCGGGCGACGAGCGGCAGCAGTGCCCATACCGAGCTAGCGAAAGCAAAGAAGATCGCCGCGCGCAACAGCACGACGTGAAGCTCGCGGCTGGCGCGCGTATAGCGCAGGCCCGCACGGAACGCGCCGAAGAAGCGCTCCGACAATTCGTCCTGCCCGGTACTTACGCGCGGCCACCACAGCAGCGCCGCGATGACGAAGACATAACTGGCGACATCGGCGCCATAGGTGACGGCTGCACCGAACGATGCCAACAACAAACCGCCGGCCGCCGGGCCGATGGAACGCGCGATATTAACACCAAGCGAATTCAACGCGACGGCGCTCTTGATGTCCTGCCGCGGCACGAGCTCAGGCACGATCGCCTGCCAAGCCGGACCGGCCAGCGCTGCGCCGACGCCACCGACAAAGGTTAGCGCGATCAGGAGATTGACGGTAAGCCAGCCATTCAGGGCCAGAAACGCCAGCGTCAGACTGACCGAAGCCAACAACAGCTGCACGGCGATGAGAAACTTGCGGCGATCGAGAATATCCGACAGGACGCCGGCCGGAATGGCGAACAGGAAGATCGGCAGCGTCCCCGCTGCCTGGATCATCGACACCGCAGCGGGGGACGCGGACAAATCTGTCACAAGCCACGAGCTGGCGACATCACGCATGAAGCTGCCGGTATTGCCCAGCACAGTTGCCGTCCAGATGACGGTGAAGACAATCTGCTGAAATGGCGCAAAAGCACTCGACGGCGCCACGGGCTTTGCTGCGTCACTCATGTGCCTGCCCTCCCATGCGCGCGTTGAGATCGTACCAGGCGACAAGCAGGAATCCGCCGCACAGGCCGATATGTTCGAAGAACGAATTCGCCGCGCCAAAACGTTCGGGAGGCACCATCTCCCAGAAACGGTTCGCCATGAAAGTTGCCAACAGCGTGAAGCCCGCCAGCGACAGCGCGCCGAGCCAGCGGCCGATACCTGTGAGGATCATCATCGACGCAGCCAATTCGAGAACGATGACGAGCACCGCGAATGGCGCCGCCGGCAGCATGCCGAAATGCGTCATCTCGGCAACCGCGCCTGGGAAATCGAAGGCCTTGACCAGGCCACCCTGCAGATAGGCCGCGCAAAGACAAAGCAATGCGAGCCACCGGACGAACGCAGCGCCCATCAGGCGCTGCGCAATGGACGTGATGGCGTTCACCTCACACCGCCCAGCAGGCACAACCGAGCGCGCCCCAAAAACTCTTGAGATCGGAGATCGGCAGCTTGCTCGACCATGCCGTGGCATGGTTGTGGCCATGAACGCCGCAATCATTGGCGCAGCCGCAGCTCATCGCCATTTTTTGCGCGACGGCCTGACCATTCGCGTCAGGAGCGGCCCAGGCGCCATAACCGCCGAAGGTCCGGACCGGCGACCAGTCGGGCATTGCCGGCGGTGGCGTGGTATCGTCGAATTTGGCGAAGTCGCCGGCGCCATAGACGATTTTGCCGCCGACGACGGTGAGCACTGACGACGTGTCGGCGATCTCATCTTCAGAGCACGCGAAGAAATCCCGATCCGGCACGATGAGGTCAGCGAGCTGGCCGGCCTGAATGCGGCCCTTCTTGCCTTCTTCATTGGAGAACCATGTCGTGTTCTCCGTCCACATGCGCAGCGCCGTTTCGCGATCGAGGCAATTGCGTTGCGGATACAGCCGCATGCCGCCGACGGTGCGGCCGGTGACAAGCCAGGACAGCGACACCCACGGATTATAGGACGCCACCCGCGTTGCATCGGTGCCAGCCGAGACTTTGACGCCCTTGGCGAGAATTTTTGACACCGGCGGCGTCGCTTCGGCCGCACCATGGCCATAGCGCTCGACGAAATACTCGCCCTGATAGGCCATGCGGTGTTGCACGGCGATGCCGCCGCCAAGCGCCGCAATACGATCGATGGACTGATCCGAGATCGTCTCGGCGTGATCGAAGAACCAGTTCAGGCCCTCGAGCGGGATATCCTGGTTGACCTTCTCGAACACGTCGAGCGCCCGGCTGATGGTCTCGTCATAGGTCGCATGCATGCGCCACGGCCAGCGGTTCTGCGCGAGGATGCGGACGACCTCCTCCAGCTCGCCTTCCATCTCCGGCTCCATGTCCGGACGCGGCTGGCGGAAATCCTCGAAATCGGCCGCGGAGAACACAAGCATTTCGCCGGCACCGTTGTGACGGAAATAATCGTCGCCCTGCTTGTATTTAGACGTCTTGGTCCAGTTCAGGAAATCGTCCTTCTCGCCCTTCGGCTTCTGCGTGAAGAGGTTATAGGCGAGACGGATGGTGAGCTGATCCTCATCATGCAGCTTCTGGATGACCTCATAGTCTTCCGGGTAATTCTGGAAGCCACCGCCAGCATCGATGGCGCCGGTAACACCAAGGCGATTCAGCTCGCGCATGAAATGCCGGGTCGAATTGACTTGATAGTCGAAAGGCAGCTTCGGGCCCTTTGCCAAGGTGGCATAGAGAATGCCCGCATTCGGCTTAGCCAGCAGCAGGCCATTGGGATTGCCGTTGGCATCACGCAGAACCTCACCACCCGGCGGGTTCGGCGTATCCTTGGTGTAACCCACGGCACGCAAGGCGGCGCCATTCAGCAGCGCGCGGTCATAGAGATGGAGGATGAACACCGGCGTATCCGGCGCCACCGCGTTCAATTCATCGATGGTCGGCAGCCGCTTCTCTACGAACTGATGCTCGGTGAAGCCACCGACAACCCGCACCCACTGCGGCGGCGGCGTCACCGCCACCTGCCGCTTCAGCATGCTCATCGCATCCGAGAGGCTGCGCACGCCGTCCCAGCGTAGCTCCATGTTGAAGTTGAGGCCACCGCGGATGATGTGCAGATGATTGTCGATCAGGCCCGGCAGCACGCGCTTGCCCTTGAGATCGACGACCTTCGTCTTCGGCCCGGAGAGCGCCATCACCTCGGCTTCTTGGCCGACACGCACAAAACGACCATCCTTGATCGCGACCGCGCTGGCCGTCGGATTGGACCGATCAAGGGTCGTGAACAGGCCGTGATGAAGGATGAGGTCGGCGGTCTGCTGCTCGCTCATAGCGGCGCTCCGTGATGTCTGATGGAAAATGGGCCAGCGGCGGTGCCGCTAGCCTTCGCGCTTTGGCTTCGCTGCAGCAGTCAGCTCGGCATCGACCTGCTGCCCTTTCGGCAGATGGCCGAACATGTGCGGCTTCACCTGATGTAGCCAGGAATGCGCGACCGGCTTGCTCTGCCAGAGCCCCTTGACCAGAGGCGGCAGCTGCTCGCCGACCAGCATGCCCAGCAGGCCGATCAGTGCGATGATGGGCGGCGCCGGAGAGCGCACATTGATCACGCTGTAGATGATGCCGACCAGAAGACCGGCGCAGGCCGAGATCACATATGCTTTCATGATGCCGCCCTCGCCGCTTACTTTGCGCCGCCTTCGGAGGCGTGCTCGCCGAGCGCCCACTTCGAGAAGCGGATCTGGATGCCGTAGGGCGAATGCGCCTTCTGGATCTCCATCATGCCGTCATAGGTCTCGCTACGGGCCCAGTCCTGCTGCAGCTCATAGGCATATTGCGACGAGGTGATCGGCACGGCACCGGCCTGAATCGCACGCTGCATCGCGCGCTCATGCGCCTCGAGCGAGAGGTCACCACAGGCGTCGGCTGCGATATAGATCTCAAAGCCTTCGCGCAGCATGTCCAGGGTCGGGAAGATCACGCAGGCTTCTGTCCAGAGGCCGGCGATGACGAACTTTTTGCGGCCGGTGGCAGCGACAGCCTTGCGAAAGTTCGGGTCGAGCCACGAGTTCATCGAGGTGCGATCGATGATGTCCTGGCCCGGAAATAGTTCGGTCACTTCTGGAATGAACGGACCCGAGAACGAGTCTTTGGCGACGGTGGTGAGAACCGTCGGGATATTGAACAGCTTGGCAGCCTTGGCGAGAATCTGAACGTTGTTGATGGTCACCAGGCGATCATGCGACTGAACGCCTTGGAACATCGCGGGCTGAAAGTCGATCAATGCGATCGCACTATTTTGGGGAGTTAGCATCTCAAGGACTGACATTGTGGTGCTCCGTAACTTTCGGTTGTGCCATGATCTCCGATCCGGATCGGATCAGCTCCCGGAGAGGGCGTCCGGAAGCGTGCGAGCATCGTCGAAACACTGGCCGAGGCCGGCGCGGCGGTCTTGTTCAGAAGTGGGGTGTTTTGAACGCTAGGACGCGCTGCCCCGGGCCCAAGCAGGGGAATTCAGAACAAGTGCGCGGTGTGGCTTAATGTGACTGCAGCGGATTCAGTTTTAGTGCGGCGTTTCGACACCGCTGTGCACTTATCGAGAGATACCGAAGAGTGAAACGGGAGAAGACACACCTCGTAATGCGTGTCCGCCGAGACTGGACATACCGCAATCGAGATGCCGAGCGATCGCGTCTGTCACGAGGATATCGTGGCCAAGGCTTTTCTGCAGCGCCTCTACGCGGTAGGCTTCGTTGACCGCCGGTCCAATCACGGTGAAGTCGAGACGCGCGGACGAGCCGATGTTGCCAAAAAACACTTCACCAGCATGGAGCGCAATTCCCGCTCGGAGGGGCTGCCAATCGTCTTGCAGAACTGACGAGGCGCCTGGCTTTTCCTGTACCCGGCGTAGATCGTCGAGTCCCGTTCGCGCCGCATTCAGTGCCTGCTTCGCTGCGGGCGAAGCACTCGTTCCTTCGATCGGGAACACTGCGAGCAGACCGTCGCCGACGAACTTTATGACCTCCCCTCCGTGTGAAAGGATGGCACTGGCCATAGCCTCGAAGTACATGTTCAGCAATGCAAGCATCTGAGATGCAGGCAACCGATCCGACATTTCGGTAAAGTTTCTAAGATCCGCGACCAAGATCACGGCGGTTATAGCGGCGCCGGCCCCGCGTTTGATCGAACCTCGGAGTACTTGCTCGGCCGGGCGTTCGCCGAGATAAACATCAAGCGCGTTGCGAGATATGCGCTGCTGGCTATGCCGTTGAACGTGAAGCGCGAAGATCTTGAATATCCGCTCCAATTTTTGGGCAGTTTCATCTGCAAATCCGTTTTCGTCCCGCGTCGAAATCGTAACGGCATTGCGGGCATCGAGACCGCATAGAGGTATTGCCAAATACTCGGTCATGCCGGAGTCGGCCAACTCCGCCATCAGCGGAAATTCTGACCTTGCATCTTGAGGAGTACGTCTGATCGACGTACCGGTGGAGAAAATGGCTTGCAGGGGATTTAGTCGATATGCATCGGAATTTATTACTTCGTCGGCGACTCTAACCTCATCGCAAAATCCGTCGTCGCTATTCCAATTCCAAGCAAATCCGACGAGTTGCGGGTGCAACGTTCCTATGTGGAGACTCAAGCGCTCGATAGGCGCAGAAGCCCCTCGCAAACGCCAGATCAATGCCTCGACCAGCTCAAGCGTATCATGTTCTCTGACAGCGGCATCGAGCAACCACTCCTCGATGTCGTTGAACGTCACAATGTTCGATTCGACGACTAGTTTTCGATCCGAACGCCGTACCAGTACAACATTCGCAGGATAAACGCGGGGCGCAGGATCTAAACGGCGGATCATGATGGTCCTGATCTAAAATTACACGCCTCATAGTCGTCTCAGAATTCGAGACTTCGCCAGTGCAGCCTCCAATCTACTGCTCGGGCTTTAGATCTTCCAATTTACTGCTGGTGGCGAGCGCTTGTCTTGTCGATTAGTCCGCAGCTCCTCATTAAGATCCACGCGTCCTCTATGGGCCGACATCGCGAAAGAGAAGCGATTCGTCTGCGCTATTTCCGTAGCGCATCCACTCCACCTCGTGGATACGCGGTCGTGATTCTGTCGGCCATCCTGACCAATTCTATGACCGTGGAGGCGCCCATCTTTCTCATCACCTGGCCTCTGTGCAGTTTCACGGTGGCTTCCGTCACGCCGATCTGGACAGCAATCTGCTTGTTCAGTTTCCCTGCGACGACCAAAGACATTACCTCGCTCTCGCGACGAGAAAGGGTTGCGTATTTTTCGCCAATCGATCCGACTAATTGGCTCTCTGCCCTGCGCAATGCATCCTTCTTCAACGCGCGGTGGATTGCTTCCAAGAAATCTTGCTGCCGGAAGGGCTTTGTTAAGAATTCAACGGCCCCGGCTTTCATTGCGCGGACAGACATGGCCACGTCAGCATGTCCACTAATGAATACAATCGGAAAATCCTGCCCGGTCTCCAACAGATGATCTTGAAAGTCGAGGCCGCTCTGACCAGGCAAGCGAATGTCGAGCACAATGCATCCTGGACCATCAAGTCGGTCACTTTCGACAAACTCACGGACCGACGCATATAGCTCGGATCTCAGGCCAACAGATCGCAACAGCCCGTGCAACGCTTCCCGAATGTCGGCATCGTCGTCGATAATGACGATCGACGGCTCCGAGGCTGCGTCAGCGCTCTGCATTTGATGATCTCGCTTCGGCTGGCAAGGTGAAGTGAAAGACGCTTCCGCGCATGGCGGCGCCGGCCTCTGCACCAATGGTGCCGCCATGAGCCTCGACAATCGATTTTGAGATTGAAAGACCCATACCCATCCCACCAGGTTTCGTCGTAAAAAACGGATCGAACATTCGGTCCATATTCGATGATTCGAGGCCAGAACCATTATCCTCTACTTTGATGATCACCTCCCCCTCATCACCCAAGCGCGCACCGACAGATACAGTACGCTCGGCCTCCATCTGCTCCGTTAACGCTTCGAGGCTATTCATAATCAGATTCACAAGCACCTGCTGAAGCTGAATTCGATCGCCCTTCACTGGCGGAAGCCTGGGTGAGACATCTACCTTGAGCATGACGCTTCGGCGTCGAAATTCTGCGCGCAGCAGGTCGAGAACCTCGTGAACTATACAGCCGAGATCGAGTGGCGTGGCTTCCGGCTCCGACTTCTGAATAAGCGCTCGTATCCTGCGCACAACGTCGCCGGCGCGATGGCCGTTCCCAACTGCCCGTTCTGCGGCCTGTTGGGCCTCGAACAGATCCGGCGGCTCTTGAGAAAGACGCAGCAAGCAGGTTTCGGCATTCGTTACGAAGGCGAGAAGCGGCTGATTTATTTCATGAGCGATCGATACCGCCAGCTCGCCCATCGTCGTCAATCGTGCCACTTGAACCAGATCAGCTTGAGCACGAGACAGTGCTTCTTCACTGCGTTGGCGCTCGGTAATGTCTCGAAATACCAATACCGTGCCAGTTATCACTCCACGATCGTCTATGAGTGGCGATCCGCAATCATCGATCGGAATTTCGCTACCGTCGCGTCTGATGAGGACCGTGTGATTTGCTAACCCGACGATCGTCCCAAGTCGCAACACCTTAGCGGCAGGATCCTCGACGATCTCGCGGGTATCCTCGTTGACTATGTGAAACACCTCTGGCAACGGCCGCCCAATCGCGTCGGGCATGTTCCACCCTGTAAGGTCCTGCGCGACGGGGTTCATGTAAGTTACTTGCGCTTGGCTATCTGTCGCAATTACAGCATCACCGATACTCGTTAAGATGGTCTCCAACCGCCGTTCGCTTTCCCTCGTCCTACGGTCAGCCGAGTGTTTGTAGAGAGCTACATCTATTGCCGTACTGAGTTGTATTTCATCGACTGGTTTGAGGACGTAGCCGAACGGCTCAGTTCTTATCGCCCGCTTCACCGTTTCCGAATCGGCATACGCTGTGAGAAAGATTACAGGCACGAAGCAGTGCAACTTCACCCGCATGGCAGCATCGATACCATCAACGTCGGAACGCAAGCGTATGTCCATCAGAACGAGATCCGCCTGAGTTCTTAGGACGCTATCGACAACCTCTTCGCCACGATCCACGACTCCGACGACGTCGTGCCCCATTTTCCTGAGCAACCGCTCGATGTCACGGGCGACAATACGGTCGTCTTCGACCACTATGATTTTCGTCGCCGCCATTCGATTACCTGCATCGACATTCGATGCCCTCCATCCTGAAGAAGAAAAATGCGTCTAAACTGCCGAAGGGCTCGGACTAGATTTCTCCGGCTCCCTTTTGGCCGAAACGTCGATCCCGTTTGCTAGAATGCGGCGAGGCGTATCACGGATTTCTCCTGAAAGCGAAAACCTCAGAAGCGTTACCACGCCCGCACTCGATTGTGTCTCAAGCGTTGCGCGAAGCTGATGGGCCAAATCTTCGACAAGCTGCAGGCCAAGAGATCGCTTCTTGCCGTCGAACACAACGAACCCCACTCCGTCATCTTCGACCTTGAGTTCAAGGTGACCATCGGCTCGTGACCTTAGCGACACCTTCACCTTACCTTCACGATCATCCACGAAAGCATGTTTCAAGGAATTCGATACCAGCTCATTGACTAACAACCCACAGGCGATCGCGCGGTCCAAGTCGAGCTGGATGTCGTCGACACCAAGCTCGAGACTTATCCGTTGTTGATTGGTCCCATAGACCCGGAACAACTGCGAACATAGACTTTCTATATGCTGACGCATCGAAATACGGGCGAGGTTCCCGGCACGATAGAGATTTTCGTGCACCAATGCCATTGCTCGTATACGGTTTCGGCTCTCTTCGAAAAGTTCCGCAACCTCAGGATCCGATGCGCGATCAGCCTGAAGATTGAGAAGACTGGTGATGAGCTGCAGATTATTCTTCACTCGATGATGAACCTCGCGCAGCAGCGATTCTTTTTCTTCAAGCGACGCGTTCTCAAGAGCCACCGCGACTAGTGTGGAGATTAGCTGAAGCAACCGAACGCGTGCGTCTATGAAAATCCTCACCTCCGAACGGCTTTCAAGGTACAGCACACCGATCAGCCGCGCATGTTTCGACAGAGGAATGCATATGAGTGAGCGGATCCCATTTTCGGTCAAATATTGATCCGACTGATACTCGCCACCGGCTCTTACATCTGGAACGTTGATCATGCTGCGCGTCGCAGCGACGTGCCCTATCAGTGCCGCAGGCGCATGGCTTTCCTTGAATTCAGCTCGATGAATGCTGACTTTGACGTCTGCACCGTCGCACGTTGCCTCCGCCTCTAGTCGCAATCCGTCTCCATTCGGAAGCAGGAGAAGAACACGATCCGCACCTGCACTTTGGATGATGCTCGTTAACAGCGTTCCGACAAGCGCGTCGATATCCACACCTTCGGATACAGCTTCAGACGTCGCAAGGACCGCGTTGAAGTAAGCATCTCCAGAATCGCGCAGCCGGGCCGCCGAGCTACCACCAGGTAGAAGACTTCCCGGATACCCCTCTTCAAGCTGCCCCGCTTTGGCAGTCGCTCCATACTTGAGATAGCAGTCTCTGGCCGCGGCAATATGCACATCTTTGGCACTGCCCAAGCCGAGGGTGTCGTACAAGCGCGCGGCGGCCTCGTGGGACATTGCTTCGATGTGCGCGAACCCCTCGATGCGTGATTGTTCGATGGCGTTCTCGTAGAGTTGCAAGGCAGCCAGAGGTTGCTTTTGCACGCGCTTCAGTTCGGCTTCAAGAAGCGTGGATCTCGCCCCAAAATTCTCAGGACAGTGATATGCGAGAACTCTCAACTTCTCTACGCATAGCGATAACTGCTCAGTATGGAACGAGAACTCAGCGATCGCCGATGGCGTTGCTGCGCCTGCGCAGGCAAGTCCGGAATAGAAGTAAAACTCTGTCAGTTCAAGGTGCCCACCGGACGTCCAAACAAGAGCCGATGCCGCTCGAGAAGCCTCAAGCGCACCTTCGTAATCACAGCCAACCACCCTTAGCTCCAGCTTGCGAATCCAGTACCAGCACGTCGCAATCGCGAGTTCTGGGCGATCCTTTAGATAGCGTTCGTATGCAAGTTCGTTGAAATCGCTATCGTCCATCGAAGGGAATGCATCCAAGTCTCCTCGATATGCTCTCACCAGCCTCAACTGCGTCGATATAATCTCTTCTATGAGACCAAACTTTACGGCCGCCACAAACTGAAGCCTGTCATTCGCTAGACTCTGAACTTCTTCGAGGTGCACCCCTGAGAAAAGGAAGCTGCTGATAAGGGTGCAGCTGCTAAATCCCGTATAATTTAGATCGCCACAGTCCTTCGCTAAGTCGAATGCTTCTCGATGGAGACGCCATGTTTCTCGGATAGGCCGACTATAGGGCATGACGTGATAGCAGAACGCCATCTGTACGCGTGCTTTGAACGGATCAGTTGGTCGATCGTTCGACAGCTTGAATCCCATCTCTCCGAAGCTGTACCCAGCTCTCCATTGGTTGAAGGTGGGACCGAGTGTCATGCCGAGATAGGCGTAGCCAAGACCGGATGCATCGCTGTTGCCATAATTGCGGCTGATATTCGCCATTCGACATAGTACGAGGCAGACGAGATTGTTGTCGGTGAAGAAAGCTGGAGGCAGAACGGCGGTCAGGACATCGAGAACGATGCGCTGGACAGGATCGTTGAGCTCGCGGAGGTCACTGCGTCGATCGATAAGTCCAGCCTGGATCTCTTCCCTAATCGGCACGAATTCATTCAGAAGATCATCGCCAGTCGGATGCGGTGACCAGTTTATTCCTGCTCGTCTTAGAAATGTGAGGCAGACTTCCACTGCCCTGTCTAGCTGCCCGGAGGTGGTCAAGCAGGTGGTCAATAGCCATGCGACGGAACCACTTTCGGACAGAGTGAGACTTCTCGAATTTAGATCCAGCAGCCGTTGCTCTGATGAGGCAAGATCGCCCAATAGAAATTCGCTCTCACTGAGATGAAACGCGAATTGAAACGCAACATCAGGATGCTCCTCCCACGCGTTGCGTGGCAGGAAGTCCGCACCGGCGCGAAGATACTGGTGATAGGAGGCATGAGCTGAGGATGCCTTCGCGCTTTTCGCCGCTTGCAGGTTCAGCCCGGCCGCCAGCAGGCGCTCGGCGGGATCCACCACGTGAGCCTTACCGAGATTCAACTGATCGACCGCTTCGAACACGCGCTCTGTCGAAGGCTCTACAGACAGAGCGGAAATTAGACCTCTTGCGATCTCGATATGGCGACCTGAACGCTCTGAAGGAGCGATGAGACCGTAAGCAGCCTCCTGAACCTTGTCGTGGACGAATACATACCTGCGACCGACTCGTAAGACCAAGCCAATACGCACGATATCAGATAAGATGCTGTCCACGTCGTCCGGCGGCAGATGCAAAACTTCGCCCAAATTATTAATGTCGGCACTCACCCCAAGGCAAGCCAGCGTCTCGATCGCACGTTTGGCGAGATTGCCTTGGGTTTCCAGTCGCGACTTCAACAATTCATCGACGACGTACTTCCTTGTTGCGGAGCGCATGCTTTGGATATGCCACTCCCATTTCCGAGAGCGATCGTCTTGCTTTATTGATCCTTCGTCAGCAAGCGTTCGGATGAGCTGCTTAGAGAAGAATGGATTGCCGCCCGACGCGTCATGAATAAATTGAGCGAGATCACGGACTTCCTCTCGCGGCCTCCTCACGCAGTCGACCGTGAAGTCGACGGTGTGCTCGAGCTTCAGTGGCGAGAGCGGCAACTCCTGAACAACTGATCCTGCTGCCGCAATTCTCGCGAGAGCATCGCTTAACGGGTGCTGGGCGTTATTTTCATTTGCACGATAGGCGCCGAGGAGAAGTAAGTATCGGACCTCAGGATCTACAATGAGGCTGGACAATAGTTCGAGCGTGCCACCGTCGATCCATTGCATATCGTCAATAAAGAGTACGAATGGATGGCTTGCGTTGGCGAGAGCGCTAAAAAGGCGCTTCATCACGGTATGAAACCGATAGCTCGCCTCTCGCGCAGGCAGAGCGGGAACGGCATTTTGAGGGCCGATGATCATACCCAGGGAGGGCACGAGGTCAGTTACCAGGCGGGCGTTGGGCCCAAGGGCCGCTTCGATGTTTCGGCGCCAAGGCGCTATGGCACCCTCGCCTCGGCTGTTTATGCCTGTAAAGAAGGAATCCAGCGCTATAGTGAGCGTGGCATAAGGAGCGTTGGATCGACTTTGTTCACATTTTCCGATTGCGAACAGCGCATCGGATACGACAAGCCGTTTCTGCACTTCTGCTATGATCGCCGACTTCCCAACACCCGAAACGCCAGACACCAGGACAAAGTCGGATAAGCCTCGATCGGCCAATCCCTCGTAGACGGCCAACAGTCGCGCCACCTCGACACGACGACCATAGAGTTTCTCCGAAACGTATAGCTGATTTGGTGTGTCATCCAATGCTATTTGGAATTCATAGATATCCCCACTCGCTGTCAGGTCGTCGAGGCAACGCGAAAGATCAGCTCGGAGTCCTGACGCTGTTTGGTAGCGGTCCTCCGGCTCCTTTGCTAAGAGCTTCAATATTATTTCGGCTACTGGCGCAGGTAAGTTACGAACAAAGGCACCGGGCGGCATCGGTTCGCGTGCCATATGTGCATCGATCCACTGCGATAGGCTTCGCGCCGCGAAAGGCATCCTTCCTGTGAGAAGTTCGTAAAGAGTTATACCGAGCGAATAGAGGTCACTGCGCTTATCGATCGATCGATTTGCTTTGCCGGTCGCTTCTGGTGATAGATAAGCAACGCGGTTTGTGTTTGGCGGCACCGCGAACGCTCGATCGGCCGCTGTCTCTCGAGATGAGTATTCGAAGTTGGCTAGATGAACCGCGCCAGAGCGATTGACCATTAAGCTCGACGGACGGATATCTCGATGGATGATGTTAAGGTTGTGAAGTTGCGCTAGCGCGTCGGCGACTGCGATGGCGATGGTAAGGAATTCCGACAGCGACCGTTGCTCGCCGGGACGAACGGTCATCCAATGACCTCCCGGGTCATTAAGGAAAAGAGTGACACGCGCTTCGTCTTCAGTCAGTTCAGTAGGCTTTACGGACCACTCATCACCGAATTCCGATGCAATAGTGAACTCATTGACCAGCCTCCGTCGTTGCTCCGACGCGGCTAGTCCATGGGTTGTTGTCTTAATCAGTTGCGCTGGAGTCCGGTCGCCGGCCCGACGTCGATAAACTACGACACCTTCATCATCGTACAAGCGATCCGCTTCATCAATCCAAGTCGTCAAGAGAACCCCGCCTTTCACTTCAAAGAAACGGTGCGTGTCGTTCTCTAGGACGATACCTATATGCGCTCGTCTCGCAAATGCCTGAGTTTTTGACCATCTGGATTATGGTCAGGCTCGATGGATTACCTGGAACAGCCTGCTCCGCGCGAGAAAAACACTCCGGCGATCACCCGACCAGTAGTTTCGCCATAACAGGGACCAACAGCGATGTAATGAAGGCATTTAGTCCCATCGCCATCCCTGCAAAGGCGCCCGCAATTTGATTAACTTGAAATGCGCGAGCAGCGCCCAATCCATGGGACGCGAGACCTGCTGCAAATCCTCGCGCGCGGTAATCGGAAATTCCCAGCCAGTTCATGATAGGAGACACCAGTATCGCACCCATCACTCCCGTCATGACTGTGGCCACGACCGTGACAGCGGGATTCGCACCGATTGCATCGCTGATGCCCATGGCCACTCCCGCGGTGACTGATTTCGGAGCGAGGGCGAGAACAACTTCGCGCGGCAATCCCACGAGTTCCGCCAGCAGGATAATCGATACGATTGCCGTCACTGACCCGACGATCAGCGCCGCTAACATGGGAAGTAACGCAGCACTGACTAGTTTTCTATGCTCGTAGAGAGGAGCAGCAAGCGCCACGGTTGCCGGCCCTAGTAAAAAGTGAATGAACTGGGCGCCCTGGAAGTACGTCGGGTAACTGGTTCCCGTTAGGTAGAGCACCGAACTGACGATCCATATCGAATGCAGCACGGGATTCATCAGAGGATTTCGACCGGCCAACTCCGACGCGAGATTGGCCACCACGAAGACAAGCAGGGTTACTGTCAGCCACAGCAATGGCGATTGTGAAAGATACACCCAGAGAGGCTGAGGACTGTCAGTCAGTGGATTCGCCTCCTGAACCCATCAGGCGACTTATCATGATGAATGTGAGTACCGTGGCGAGCAGCGTCGCGATGACGGATACCGTAAGAGCGAGAAATATCGCGATTCCGCGATCTGCGATCAGATCTAGGTTCTGCGTGACTCCCACACCTGCGGGAACAAAAAGGAGCGCGAGACTTGCAAGAAGCCCTTTGGCAGTTGCCTCGACTTTTTGCTTCGGCTCCCGTTCACTGGACAGGTATCGATCACGCACGATCAAATAGACAAACAGCAAGCCCATCCCGATCACAGGTCCGGGCACAACCAACTTCGCCCCTCGGACAACCGCCTCTCCAATTAATTGGCAAAGAAGTATAAGGGCTAAGTTCGCGATCATCGGTGGTCTTTCGCTGCTGGGCATGAAGGTCCAGCGATCTGTGTAGTGAGTTTCGTCACCAGGTGCCTTCTTTTGTCGGCGCGCCGACCAGTGCCTGCTATCAAATCGGATGGATCATGTCCCGCGCATACGCTAAGCCGATGCCATATCCGCCGCCATGCGCTTCCACAATGGCACGGGCACCTTCATAGGTATCGCGTCTCGTCCAGTCTCTTTGCATTTCCAAGAGCACTTGGATCCAAGACGTCATCTGAGCGCCTGCAGCCTCCATTCGCCGCATAGCCAAATCATGACTACGCTCGCTCAAACCACCGCACGCGTCGCCAACAACGAAGACTTCATAGCCATCCGCCAAGGCCGACAGTACCGCGAACGACACGCAAGCTTCGGTGAGTAGTCCGGAGACAATCAAGCGCCTGCGTCCTGTTCGCTCAATCGCCGTACGAGCGGCATCGTCTTCCCACACGTTCATACTACGTCGGTCTATTGGATGAACATCAGGAAGATATTGAGCTATTGCGGGCATGATTGGACCGCTGTAGACCTTAGTCGCAGACGTTGATGCTATGATCGGAATATTGAACGTACCAGCCGTTCGCGACAATGCGATTGTGTTGTTGAGCAGGGTCTGACGATCGATTGACTCCACTCCGAACGCAAGGCCTGCCTGATGATCGATCAGCAGCACAGCGCATTGTTCGGGCTGCAGCAAATGATTGAGTGCCGACATGAGAACAACTCCAAAGTCCGGTGCTAGACTTTCTAGGCGAGATAATGTCCCTGGCCGTTGACCAGAATTGCGATCATCCGATGCCCGTTTCCAGTCACATCCCATCAGAAGCTGGTTGAAGGGTTCGCTTCATCCTTCCCAACCGTCCAAAAATTCCAGCAACAGCCCGTTCACGCGCTCGGGCTGCTCTTCGTGTGGAAGATGACCACACTGCTCGATTGCTTCTGCACGGAGATTCGTTGCCATCTCGCTCCAGACGGTAGCCATGTCGAACATTCTGCCAACCGCCTCGAAATCGGCCCCCATAGCGAAAGGACCGGGCAGGCGATCTTGGTCTCGGCGTCGACCTGGTCTTGGGCGACGTCCTCGCTGTTCGCCCTGTAGTCTGCCATCGCTCCTCGGACCGCGCCGGGTCCGCGATAGGCTTTCACATAGGTATCAAATGCATCGCCCGAAATCGTATGTGGGTCGTAGCACCAGTCCGAAAAGAAGTGCCGCAGCCAGAGATCCTCTCTGTCGCGTATGAGCATTTCCGGAAGATCAGGCACCAGATGAAAGAAGAAGAACCAATAAGCTTTGGCAATCCTTGCATTGATCTCACGGGCGACGACCCGTGTCGGTACGTTGTCCATCACAACGAGACGGTCAACCAGCCCGGGGTGGTCCTTGGCGAAGCGCGTCGCGACGCGAGCGCCGCGGTCGTGCCCGACGAGAGCGATCTTCCCCAAACCCAGTTCTTTGAGCAAAGCGACAATGTCCATAGCCATCGTGCGCTTGTCGTAGCCGGACGCAGGCTTGTCCGTCTCACCGTATCCGCGCAGGTCGGGCGCGATAACACGATACTTTTGGGCAAGAACTGGGATCTGAAATCGCCACGCAAAACTGGTCTCCGGGAAACCATGCAACAAGATGACGGGGGGACCGCTTCCCGCGTCGAGGTAATGCTGACGAATTCCATTAGCATGGGCGGTGTGGCGCCGGATATCGACCATGAGGCTCCCCGTGTGTGGTTTGTGGAGTTCTCTTAGAGATGCATCACCCGATCGCGTTCGGGCTACTCGCGCAACGTTAGCCTCGACGCTGCAAGCGATCTTGAAGATAAGTCTGGTTTTTCTGACCACTTTCTAGATCGCTCCGCCCTTACAATGGCGGAACCTTCAACATCACTGGTCAGATATCGGACTATCGTTCAAGGCAGTCGATATTGCGGCGTTCTTTAATGAATAAAACTTCCGTTCGCTGATGGGATCCAATCGCCATTAGCCGGATAATTTTCGGCCGGGCAACGTTACCACCTCGACCAACGGCTAGGTGGTCATTGACCAATAGTCAGTTGTCCGAATTTGGTTCGAGAAGCATGCTACTCCGATCGAGCAATGGCGCGCGATAACCTCTTCAAGGCCGTTCAGCTCTAAGAGGATAGCGGGATGCTTACTCAAGAACGATCATTGCCGTTCGGCGCCGATATGGATGCGCTGGGGTATCCCGCAAGCGACATGTCGGATTCCAGAGAATTGCACGGCGACGGCTTTTCCTTCTACCGACGGTCGTCATCCGAGCCAACCTGCGGTCGCATAACATCCAAAGCACGCGGGACCGGTTTCATGGTCGCAGTCGCCCAGAGCGAATGCTACCGACGGAACATTGCCTATAGATCGCTTATGCGTGAGCGCCACTTTCGGAAGCATGCGGTCTTTATCAGAGACCTGGCTTTTTCCTATATCGCTGAGCCCGTTGGCGCATTCGACTTTATCCTTATGGAGATTTCCCAAAGTTATCTGACGGCGCTGGCTGATGCGCACGGCTGGGAACGTACTGTCACGCTTGCATGCAACAACGATCACATTGACCCCGTTCTCTCGAACCTTCTTCGCGCTGCGCTCCCGGATAACGAGCAACAGGTTCGCTCGAACGAGCCGTTCGTCGATCATTTGGGCAGCGCGATCGGAATTTATCTACTCGAGAGATATAGCGGAGGCCCGCCCCGCGTATCCGGGCGTCGGAAGACTCTATTGAGCCAGCGCCAACTGACATCCGTCAAGAATTTGATGTTAGGCAACCTCGATGACGTGCCCCCGTGGAAGACTTGGCAAACGCTTGCGGCCTATCGCGCGGTTACTTCATACATGCGTTCAAGAAAACGACGGGGCTGACTCCTCATCAGTGGATTCAGTCGCAACGTATCGAGCGGGCTCGGAACGCATTGGCCAATACGAGCCAGCCTCTGGCCGAAATCGCACTTGAGTGCGGTTTCTCAGATCAGAGTCACTTTACGCGGGTCTTCTCGAAAATTGTAGGTTCGCCGCCAGGCAACTGGCGTCGGCATGTGAAGGATGCTGCGCTTTGAGGCCACGATGCATGTTGTAGTCGATTAACGCCAATTGCTTCGAGCAGAACGTTCCAAACAACTGACTTTGCGACAAGCAAGGGGGCGAGCCTTCTGATCTTCTATCCGCACAGACGGGTGGGAAGATGAACTTCAAAGGCATTGCAAAGCTGGGCTGTGTTGTCGCGTTTGCAGGAGGTGCGGCTGCCTTTCTATACGCTTGGCATCCGGCTATGCCGCCGATCGATCCTCCCCCTCCACGAAGTTTCACGAGCGAGATAGTCGCCAAGGGGAGAAGCCTCGCTTTTCTCGGAGACTGTCGAACGTGCCACACGGCGCAAGGAGGGAAGCCGTTTGCCGGCGGATTCGCCATGCCTACTCCATTCGGCACGATCTATTCGACCAACATCACACCGGATCCCGAGACTGGTATAGGACGATGGTCATCAGCAGCATTCATCCGCGCTATGCGCCAAGGCGTTGATCGGGAGGGGCGACATTTATATCCAGCCTTCCCTTACGATCATTTCAGCCTAACGTCCGATGAAGATTTGAATGCTCTCTATGCATTCTTCATGACACGAGAGAGAGTGAAGGCTACGGCTCCGCCGAACGCTTTGCCATTCCCGATCAATGTGCGGCTGGTCCTGGCAGGCTGGAAGTTGCTTTTCCTTCGTGATCGCAGGTTCGAGCCCGATCCGACGAAGGACGCAATTTGGAACCGCGGGAAATATCTTGCCGAGGGTCTGGGTCACTGCGGTGGATGCCACTCCCCCGCAACCTAATGGGCGCCGAAGAAGCCTCGCGAGCGTATCATGGGGAGGAGCGGAGGGATGGCGAGCCTATGCGCTCGGATCCGCGTCGCAGGCATTGGTGAAGTGGGACGAGGCTGCGCTTACTCAGTACCTTGCCGATGGCTATCATCAGCATCACGGCATAGCGCGTGGCCCGATGGCTCCGGTCACGACGAACCTTTCTAACGTTGCAAGAGACGACGTCGCGGCTATTGCGCGCTATATTGCTTCGATTTCGAATGGCCCCCGCAACAGGAAATAGCGAGTGTCGCTAGAGCGACAGAATCGCGAGGCCCAGGTACAGCACCTTCATCCGCTGGCATCCAGGCCGCTTCACCGGTCCTACCTGGCGATAGTGGCGGCCAAATCTACTCAACTACCTGCGCCACGTGTCACGAAGGCGGTCGTAAATTGCCCTTCGGAGGTGTGGGCTTGGCTTTCTCGTCTGCCGTCAGCGGAGAGACCGCAGAAAACCTCGTTAACATCATACTTCATGGGCTGCCCGCGACCGGAGCAACGCCGCAACCAATCATGCCGGGCTTCGCCGACGTTCTTTCGGATCAACAACTCGAGGAATTGGTGAGGTATGTGCGCGTGAATATTGGTCAACGAGAGGCTTGGGGAATAGCCCCAGCGTCATTCGCTCTGCACGTGAGCGGAAAGCGTTGGGCAACTATCAACCAAAAAAGCCATCGTTCTGAGGATAGGATAATGATTACAATTTCGCTCAACGGAGCGGAGCACACGATCAAGTCTTCGCCAGAAACGCCACTACTGTACGTTTTGCGTGACGAACTCGGTCTCAACGGCGCAAAGTATGGCTGCGGGCTTGGTCAATGCGGTGCTTGTACCGTAATCGTTGATGGCAAGGCGATCTTGTCGTGTGTGACACCCGTGATGCTCGTTGCTTCAAGGTCCGTGATCACACTCGAAGGCCTTGGGGCTGCTGAAAATCCCAGTGCCATTCAGCGAGCCTTCATCGCCGAGCAGGCCGCACAATGCGGCTATTGCATCTCCGGAATGATCATGCGTGCGAAGGCGCTGTTGGATCGATCCCCATCGCCTTCAGACGCTGATATCCGAGCGGAGTTAGAACCCCATCTTTGCCGTTGCGGAACTCACATGCGGATTCTGCGAGCTATCCGTCGCGCCGCTCTAGATCCCAAAACCCCCAACTCGGCCCGGGCTACACAATGACTCGACCGCTTTCGAGACGCACCGTACTTTCTGGAGCCGGCGCTCTCACACTCTTTTTCGGATGCCGTTTGGCGAGGTCGCAGACCGAAACAGGAAAGCCATCCGAGCGTCCGAAAGATGCACTTCCTGGCAGTCTCGCGGACACTCCTCGAATCGATTCCTGGATTCGAATAGATGCAAAGGGTCAGGCAACAATCTTCACCGGAAAAGCCGAACTCGGCCAAGGCTTGAAGACGGCATTGCTTCAGATTGCGTCGGAGGAGCTGAAGATCGATTTTGCGGCTTTACGTCTGATCACGGCCGATACCGAAATGACCGCCGACGAGGGGTACACCGCGGCTAGTCATTCTATTCAGGACTCTGGAACAGCGATACGGCACGCGGCCGCCCAGGTTCGCGAGCTTCTAATCGATGAAGCCGCCGTGAAACTGGGGACCAACCGGGCAACTCTTCGCGCCACTGACGGTGCGGTGGTCGGTCCGAACGACCTACGTATCAGCTATGCTGAACTGGTTCGTGATCAACTGCTGGCCGTGAATGCTCAGCCAGTTTCGAGATTGACCGCCACGACTGACTTTAATGTCATGAACCATAATGTGCCGCGGATCGATATTCCCGCGAAGGTCACCGGTGCCCCCGCATACGTTCAAGATTTGCGCCCGGAAGCAATGTTACATGCGCGCATAGTCCGGCCTCCAGCGCCGGGGGCGAAACTGAAAGATGTCGATATTCGGGACGTAGAGCGCACCCCCGGGGTCGTGAAGGTTATTCGTGATGGAGATGTGCTGGCTGTCGTAGCCGAACAGGAGTGGACGGCCATACAAGCAATGCGCCGGCTTGCGACACTAGCCGGATGGGCCGAGGCTCCATCGCTGCCCGACCAGAACGATCTAGCGACAGTTCTAACGCACCTTCCATCCGACGACGACGTGATACTCGATCGCGGCCGCCACGGCGTCGAAGGTCAGGCTATCGAAGGTGTATTCACCCGGCCTTATCTTGCTCATGGCTCCATCGGGCCCTCGTGCGCCATAGCTTTGGCTCAAGATTCCGCTGTCACCGTATGGACCCATACCCAGGGCGTGTTTCCTCTCCGCAAAGCCATCGCCGAGATGCTGCGCATTTCGATCGACCGTGTCAGGTGTATCCACGTGGAGGGGGCAGGTTGCTACGGCCAGAACGGCGCGGATGATGTCGCTGCGGACGCCGCACTTTTAGCTGTTGCCGTGCCCGGACGCCCCATTCGAGTTCAATGGATGCGTGAACAGGAGCACTCGTGGGAGCCGTTCGGCCCGGGCATGGTGGTCAAGGTGAGGGCCGTCGGTAGCGCAGATGGCTCCATCGCCGAGTGGCACCATGAAGTATGGAGTCAGTCGCACATGATGCGGCCCGGTCCGGCTGGCGCCTTACTCGCCGCCCAGATGATCGCAAATCCGTTTCCGCCTGCTCCTCCCGTCAAACTTGCTCAACCCGAGGGAGGCGGTGACCGGAATGCCATTCCACTTTACTCGCTCCCAAACGCCAAGGTCGTGCACCACTTTCTTCCAGAGATGCCCCTACGGGGGTCCTCAATGCGGTCATTGGGAGGCTATCTAAACGTCGTCGCGATCGAGAGCACTATGGACGATCTGGCCCGGCATGCACGCATAGATCCCGTAGAGTTCAGACTTCGCCACCTTACGAACATGCGCGGTCGCGCAGTGATCGAGAAGGCGGCAGGAGAATTTGGCTGGGCACAGCGATCGGAACTACCACGCTACAGCGGTTATGGCTTTGCGTTCGCACAGTACAAGAATCTTGAAGCTTACTGCGCAATTGCAATGGAGATCAGTGTAGAGCCAGAGACAGGCCGCGTTCGGATATCGCGTATCGTAGCGGCGGTTGATACCGGAGAGATCGTTAGTCCGGACGGAGTGCGCAACCAGATTGAGGGCGGAATCATCCAGTCCTCCAGCTGGACTCTTTTTGAACAAGTCACGTTTGATCAACGCCGGGTGACCTCAGTCGACTGGTCGGCGTATCCGATCATGCGGTTTTCGGACGTACCTCTAGAAATAGCAGTGCACTTAGTGAACCAACCCGGCGCTCCGTTCATAGGCGTCGCAGAGGCAGCGCAAGGCCCGACCGGAGCAGCACTTTCGAACGCGATATGTGACGCGATCGGAAGTCGGCTCTACGAGCTGCCATTCTCGTCCGACAAGATCCGAAACGCGACCGCAAACCCTTAGTGGAGGTAATCGATGCCAAGCCTTTTCGATCAACTGGAGCTGGGCGATATTCTACTCAGGAATCGCGTGATTCTGGCGCCAATGACGAGGTCGCGTGCCGATGGGCAGGGCGTGGTGAACAGCTCTGCCAGGAAGTACTACGCGATGCGAAGCGACGCTGGCCTCCTGATAACTGAAGGAATCAACGTCGGCCCCATGTCGGCTGCCTTCGATCGGACGCCTGGCATTTGGACCGAAGCGCAGGTCGACGCCTGGCGCGAGGTGGTCGACGATGTGCATCGTGCCGGAGGACGAATTGTGGCTCAACTCTGGCACGGCGGCCGTGCGAGTGCGCGCGGTCTCCTCAACGGCCGCCACCCACTATCCCCATCTGGAGTGAACGATGATCTCGAATCGCTTCAAGTCTGGGCGTTACTTGCGAACGGTTCATATGTGCGCATTGCTGCAACAGACTCAAAGGAGATGACCTCTGAGGAGATTGAGGGCGCGATCGCGGAGTTTCGTGACGCGGCCGCGAATGCGATGCGGGCAGGCTTTGACGGCGTCGAGGTCCATGGCGCCAATGGCTATTTGATACATGAGTTTCTGTCTCCAACGCTGAACCGAAGGACGGATCGCTTTGGGGGATCCATCGACGCTAGATCATTGCTCGTGCGCGAAATAATCTCTGCGATATCCGATGTGGTGCCCTCTGGGCGGATCGGCCTGAGGCTATCGCCACTAGCACACTACAATAATGTCCGTGACCCAGCCCCCATTGAAACTTACGCCTCTTTGATCGCTTGGATCAACGAATGCGCACTCGCCTACGTCCACATAGCAGATACGAACGCATGGGTTGGAGAACCTGACCTTCGTCAGTTGATCGAAATGTTCCGCCCCGCCTATCGTGGCTCTCTCATTTTGAATGGCGGCATTGCTCCGAACCACGCTGAGGAATTAGTGAACTCGGGAAGAGCGGACGCAGTGGCATTCGGGCGGCTCTTTCTTGCCAATCCAGACCTGCTCCAGCGGATACGGCTGGGTGGTCCCTACAACGCAGCATTCAAAGAAGGTGCCTATGGCGGTGACGACCATGGCTACCTCGATTATCCGCGTCTCGATGATGTCGCCGAAACGGCGCCAGAAAAGAGCACGTCCTAGATCCGATCCGTCATCCGATTGGCAGCCATCAGTCATCGCGCGACGAGTTCAAGGTCCACAAACATCCGATCGATCACCGCCATGAGTATCACGATTCAATCCGATCACCCGACATCCCCTCCGGCACCGCGACTGACGTCAGGTATGACCTTTGCCATGGCGGTTGCTGCCGGTATCGCAGTCGCGAACATATACTATAACCAACCTATGCTTGGCGTCATGGAGCGGGAACTAGTCGGAAGGGCAACCGGCCTGATCCCCACAGTGACCCAACTCGGGTATGCTGCAGGCCTTATCCTAATCGTGCCGCTAGGCGATCTTGCTGAGCGCAGGCGTTTGATTGTCGGGCAGTTCTGCTTCTTGGCGATTGCGCTAGTCGCAGCCGCCTCGGCCCCCACCCCAGGCCTGCTTATCATCGCATCGCTGCTTATGGGAATGTTAGCGACCGTTGCACAGCAGATCGTCCCTTTTGCAGCACATCTCGCAGTACCTGAGCGGCGCGGCGCAACTGTCGGCACCGTTACCTCTGGGATCCTGTGCGGCATTTTACTCAGCCGCACGATCTCCGGTTTTGTCGCAGAACACGCCGGGTGGCGCGAAATGTTCTGGTTGGGCGCCCCATTAGCTCTCGCCGCAGGCGCATGGATGGCCCTTACGCTGCCGCGCAGTCGACCGGATAGTGCTCTGACCTACGCAACGCTAATGCGGTCGCTTATCGAGCTTTGGGGCAAACATAGGGAATTGCGTGTCGCAGCAATTACGCAATCGCTGGTCTTTGCATCCTTTACGACCTTTTGGACCATACTCTCTCTCTACGCTTGCAGCAACCGCCATTGTCGCTAGGGGCAGACATTGCTGGGCTGTTTGGCATTCTTGGCACTGTGGGCATCTTCGCAGCCCCCATTGCTGGCCGAGTCGCCGACCTGCGGGGGCCGCATGCTGTGGTCTTCATTGGTGCCGCACTTACACTCTGCTCCTGGCTCATCTTCGGTCTGTGGCAATCGCTTCCGGGACTGATTGTCGGCGTCATACTTTTGGATTTTGCAGTGCAAGGCGCTCTGGTTGCCAACCAACATCTCATATACGCCCTAGCTCCGAATGCTCGCGCTCGGCTCAACACGATCTTCATGAGTGCGATGTTTCTCGGTGGCGCGGGCGGCTCGGCCATCGCAACTGTGGCGTGGAATGGATACGGCTGGGCAGGTGTTTCACTTAGTGGCGCGATGTTCGCGACTCTCGCGACAGCCGTGCAATTGATTGGATTGAACCGAGGGAAATGAGCTTGCGCGTCGCGATCGTAGGCGGTTCGGTCGGCGGCCTTTTCGCCGCTACGCTTCTTCAAAGAGCAGGACATCAGGTAAAGGTCTATGAGCGATCAACGCACGGGCTTCAGGGACGCGGAGCCGGACTAGTTCCCCAGGATGAGATTTTCGAGATTCTCCGATTGCTCGGGCATAGTGGTATAGCGGATGCGGGCATAGTCGCCTCCGAACGCATCACGCTGGATCGCTTCGGAACCATCATAGATCGCGTCGCGCGTTCGCAGATGCAGATATCTTGGGATTACCTCTATACGACCCTTCGATCAATTCTGGACGAAGGAAGCTACTATGTCGGAAAGGCTGTAGCGTCCGTTGGGGAATCGGAACAAGCGGCATGGATTCGTTTCGACGACGGGGGGCACGCGGACGCCGATCTCGTGATCGGTGCTGATGGAATAGGATCGATCGTCCGTCAGGCAGTCGTGGGACCTGAGAGCCGGCCCACCTATGCTGGATACGTTGCATGGCGGGCGCTTTTGCCCGAACCGCTACTCCCAGCTAGCGCAGCTCGCATCTTGTCGGGAAAGTTTACTTTCTTTCATATGGAAGGCGGCCAAGCTCTCGGATATCTCGTGACTGGTCCGGGGGAGAGACCAGCGCGGGTCACCGACGATATAATTGCGTTTGGTACAGGCGTAACTCTAATCTCCAAAGCCTCCTCATAGATCGTGACGGACAGCATCATAGCTTCTCACTCGCTCCGGGTCAGGTGCCAGACACGATCAGATACCGCTTGATCGACGACGCCAATCGTCTTTTGCCTCCGGCATTCGCCGATGTCATTTCGGCGGAGCCGCGCCCGTTCGTGCAGGGCATCTTCGACATGAGTTCATCAAGAATGGTGCGCGGGAGCATTGCATTGCTCGGCGATGCGGCCTTTGTCGTGCGCCCGCACACCGCGATGGGGGTTTCAAAGGCCGCGGGAGACGCGATGGCTCTCGTAAGAGCCTTAGGTGCACTAGGAAAGCCCGACGCACTCGAAATCTACGATCGAGAACGCAAGCATGCCGGCAGATTGATAAGTGAATTCGGTAGGCGGCTCGGAGCTGTCCTAGCGCCGTGAGTGCGACGATCGTCGCACTTCGGAACGAGCGACAGGATCGACTTGCCGATCATCGGATTGGCTCGTCCACACGTCCCATCACGTCGACGGTCAATTGTACTCTCGGACCGAATTCGGCTACACCTCTGACCATGCACTTGGCAAAGTCGAGGTCACGTCCATGCTCAAGCTCTTCGCGACAGAGATGATTATCTAATTTAGTGCTGGGCCAGAAGCGAAGCGCGGTGAACGCGCTACGCTTCTGCCGTATCCCTAATCGAGTATCAGGCCACGTTCCTTTACCAAGCGGGCCCACTTTTCGCGTTCCGACGTCAACAGTGTCGCGAACTGCTTGGGTGTCGAGCCAATTCCGACAAGGCCTTGATCTTGAAGTCGAGCCGCGAATTTGGGTTCGGCAAGGATTTTTCCAACCTCGGATTGAAGCCTCTCAATGATCTCGACCGGCGTACCCGACGGCGCGAGCATGCCCACCCACGAGTTCACTTCAAAGTCTGGGTACCCGCTCTCGGCGACGGTCGGAACATCCGCCAATGCCGGCGACCGTTTAGAGCCCGTTTGCGCGACCGCGTTCACCACGCCCCCTTTACGTGAGGTAAAGCCAGGGCAGCAGACAGAAACATCATTTCAATGTGTCCTCCGACCAGATCTTGTTGAGCGGGCCCTCCCCCCGATAAGGCACATGAGTAACGGTTGTGCCGGTTGCAGACTGAAAGAGTTCTGCAGTCAAATGATTACTGGAGCCAACGCCAACGCTCGCATAGTTTACGCGAGCAGGTTCTGCTTTCAGGAGCTTGACCAGATCCTCGAGATTTTTCGCCTTCACTTTCGGATGGGTCAGAAGAATCAACGGATTGCTTGCGATTTGCGTGATCGGGGTCAGATCACGCGATATATCGAAAGCCAATTTTGGATAAGCCAGCGGATACACAGCATAAGAGTCGAAGACCAATAGCAGCGTATGCCCATCAGGCTGCGCCCTAGCGACCTCGCCCGTTCCGAGAGTTCCACCAGCGCCGCCGCGATTGTCAATGATCACGGTCTGCCCCAACGCGGCTTGGAGCGGCGGCTGAATTTGGCGCGCGACCGCATCGACGAAGCCACCTGCCGGAAACGGCACAACGATGCGTATTGGCTTTGTCGGCCAAGACGTGTCTGCGTTCGCTGACCCACCCAAAAAGAGCGCTGCGATGGCTACTTTGATCGCAAAGCGAGCTCCGATCTTTCTCATTGTCTCCTCCATAATTTTTGTTTTTAGCGTCGATAGTAAGCAGGTATGTCCGCATCGACGTTTACCCACACGCTTTTTGATTGCGTGTATTCCAGCATGGCGTCAAATCCCATCTCTCTGCCATATCCTGATCGTCCAACACCGCCAAACGGCGAGCCAGGATTTACTCGCTTGTACGAGTTGATCCATACCATTCCAGCATGCAGATCGTGGGCAAAGGCATGGGCCCTCTTGAGATCTCGGGTCCATAGACCACTTCCGAGGCCGTATTGAGTGCCATTGGCGAGCTCTAGCGCTTCTCGATCGCTCTTGAACGTCTGCACGGTCACGAACGGTCCAAAGACCTCCTCTTGAATGACGCGAGACTGCTGCGACTTCACTCTGGCGATCGTAGGTTCGACGTAACAGCCTTGAGCCAGCGCAACCGATGAGGGTTGCTTGCCGCCACAGATAATGTCGGCTCCTTCTCCCCGGGCAATTTCGGTGTACTGAAGCACGCGTTGCTGGTGGTGAGAACTCGTCAGAGGCCCCATCTCGGTTTCAGGGTCGAGCGGATTGCCGATCCGAATGGATCGCGCCAAGCCCACGAAGCGATCGAGAAACTCCTCTGCGATCGTTTCCTGCAATAGTAATCGAGAGCCGGCTATGCAGGCTTGTCCTTGATTGTGGAAAATGGCCCAGGCACTTCCGTTAATGGCAGCTGAGAGGTCGGCGTCACCGAATACAATGTTGGGCCCCTTACCACCGAGTTCCAATTGAACCTTCTTGAGGTTTGAGGCGGAAGCCTGAACGATGGACTGGCCGGTGATCGTACTGCCGGTGAACGCAAGTTTCGCGACCCCCGAGTGCTCTGCGAGATGCCTGCCCGCGACAGAACCTAAGCCTGGGACTACGTTAACGACCCCGGCCGGCACTCCCGCTTCGCTCATCAACTCGGCGATCAACAAGGAACTCAGCGGCGTCAACTCGGAAGGCTTGATGACAATAGTATTGCCCGCAGCAAGTGCTGGCGCCATCTTCCAACTGGTGAACATCAACGGAAAGTTCCAAGGAACGATCTGCCCGATTACACCAAGCGGTTCGCGAAGCGTGTAGTTCAAAAAGCCCATTTCGACCGGAATCGTTTCGCCTTGAAACTTGTCCGCCATCCCGCCGAAATACCGAAAGCAAGCCGCTGTGCGGGGAACGTCGAGATTTCTCGTATCGCGAATGGGATGTCCTGTGTCGAGGGCCTCCAAGCGGGCCAGTTCCTCACTATTCTGCTCAATCAGATCGGCTAACCTGAGCAAGATTCGACCGCGGTCTGCCGCCGCCACGCGTCGCCATCTTTCAAACGCCCCGGCAGCGCACTGCACCGCTCGATCAATGTCAGCCTCGTTCGCTACCGAAACCTCCGTTAGTACGGTGTTATCATGAGGATTTACCACCGGCATCGTTTCTCCCGAGGTCGAATGGACAAAACTTCCGTCGATGAAGAGTTTGTTGCGGATTTTCTCGCTTTCGACTCGCCCTCGATGTTCACTGGTCATTTTGATATCCGCCTCGATCTGCCTAAGCATTTCCGGCGAAGATCAGTCGTCTCTGCCGCGAGGTCAGTCTATTGACGCTCCCCCGATGCAGGGAGATCGCCAATGCCGACCACACCGTTCGGCAAACGCGAACAATCGTGGTGCTTCAGCTCTTCAAAAAGCCATCAGGGAGTAAGCGCTGCCTAACGAGTTCGGCATCCCATTCCGGCACTTTGGGAAAGGATGTGGACATAAACGAGAGAAAACGCTGCAGTTTCGGAAGATTGCGCGAGGTCTTGGCATAAACGGCCGTCATCGTGAACGATGACAATCTGAACGCTGGAAGAATGATCTGTAATCGACCTGCAAGTATTGCGTCGGAACAGACCATTGTGGGTAGACAAACGATGCCGGCGTCCTCGATCGCGTAGTCGCGCAAGAGGTGGATGTTATTGCTGAGCAGCGCGGCGTGCAGATAAATGGACGCCTCGCCATTGCTTGAGGTGAAATTCCATTGATCTCTGGCCGGATAATCGGAGTAAAGCCCGAGCGGATGTTCGTGGAGTTGGCTAGGGTGCGACAAAGGCGCGTGTTGAGCAAGATAGGCAGGGCTAGCGCAGAATACGCGTCGCACCGTAAAGAGGTTGCGCGAAATGAGTTCGGAAGACGCTGCTGGAAAGATGTTCAACGCGCAGTCAACGCCAGCCTTGATCGGATCCACGACTTCATCGCCTACTCTCACGTCCAATCGCATACCCGGATTAAGAGCCTGGAAACGCTTGAGAATCGGAGCAAAACGCTCTCCGACAAATCCGGTCAATGCGTGAACACGAAGAATGCCGCCGGTCTCGGATCGGCTTTCGCGCATTTGATCTAGAATCTGATTGGCATCCGCGAGTAACCCTCGCAGTCGAGAAGATAGGTCCTTCCCAATTCGCTCAGTCTTACAGAGCGAGTACTTCGATGGAATAACGATGCGCCGAGATAATCTTCCAACTGTCGGATTCGCGTTGTCACGACCGACTTCGACACTCGCAATTGCCGAGCGGCTTCTGCGAAACTGCCGGTTTGCGCGACCCTGACAAATGTCTCAATGTTTAGAAGACGGTCCATGAAGCGCCTGAACTCCCACTCTCTACTTTCGCACTCGACACTGCCGTCCGTGCTAGGAAGCACCGAGGCGAACCAGCGGCCGACGCAGGCATTAGCCTTGGCCTTTAGCGGACGTTTTGTATAGGAGACCTCGAGACGCACCACATCCCAGTTTTCGCACTGGGCGGCCATGGCGCCGTCGATCCGCTTCGACCGTCGGAGACATTTCATGCAACCTTTCATTTTTGACGCCCTGCCTACCCGTGTTGTCTTCGGATCAGGTACTTTGTCCCAACTGAAAGCGGAGGCTACACGACTAGGGACGACACGCGCCTTGATACTGACTACGCCAAATCAGGCGACGACTGGCATGCAGGTAGGAGAGGCACTGGGCGATCTGTTTGGTGCCGTTTTTTCAGGCGCGGTTATGCATACGCCTACCCACGTGACCGAGGAAGCTTTGGTTGCGCTTAGGCAAACTGGCGCAGACCTGGTCGTTTCGATTGGCGGGGGCTCAACTATTGGCCTTGGTAAGGCTCTGGCACTACGCACTGGCGTGAATCAGCTGGTCATCCCGACGACTTATGCGGGCTCAGAAATGACGCCGATACTTGGTCAAACCGACGATGGGCTGAAGACCACCGTGCGCAACCTCGCGGTGTTGCCGGAAACCGTGATATACGATGTGGACCTCACGATGAGTCTGCCAACCGCACTCTCCGCCACGTCTGGCATCAATGCGATCGCGCATGCTGTCGAAGCTCTTTACGCCAAAGATCGCAATCCCATCATTTCAATGATCGCGGAAGAGGGGATTCGATCTCTCGCGACATCCTTGCCGTCGATCCGCGCAAAGTCTTACGACCAAGATGCTCGCAAACGAGCGCTTTATGGCGCATGGCTATGTGGGTATTGCCTGGGGTCAGTAGGAATGGCCCTCCATCACAAACTTTGCCACACGCTTGGTGGATCATTTGGTCTGCCTCATTCCGAAACTCATACGGTCATTCTGCCGCACGCCGTGGCGTACAATTCACAAGCGGCTCCCGAGGCCATGAGCGCGATCTCGCGTGCGATTGGAGCAAGCGACGCCGCCAACGGGCTGTACGATCTCATATCGGGCCTCGGTGCAGACCAAGCGCTTTCGCTAATTGGAATGCCGGAAGATGGGATCGAGCGGGCAGCCGATATCGCGGTTGCAAGCCCCTACTGGAATCCACGCCCGATTGAGCGAGAAGCTCTTCGAGATCTAATCGCGCGGGCCTATGTGGGGAAACGTCCCTCCTTATAAGAAGGCCTAGCGATCCGGCGAAACATCATCAACTCAGATCGCTCTGGCTTCGAACGTATCGGTCTGTCAGCTCTAAAGAAAGCCGTCTTTCATCGGAAGCAACGGTTACAACTGGCATTGCGGCAACGTAAATGTAAAGCGTGCGCCGGACGGACTACGAGCCTCCGCCCATATCCTACCTCCGTGCGCTTCAATGATTGATCGGCAAATGGACAACCCGATGCCTGTTCCTTCCTTCTTGGTGGTATAGAATGGCTCAAAGATCTGGTCGTCGCTTTCCGGCGCGATACCGTCGCCCGAGTCTTCCACCGACACGAACATAGTGCCCATATCATCTGTCTTGGAAGTGATCTTGATGACGCGTTCTGAGCCGCGCGAGGCGCGTACAGATTCGGCCGCGTTGTTCAGCAAGTTCAACAGGACCTGCTGCAGTTGAACTGTGTCCCCGACGACGGTGGCGCCGGTGGGCATCAGTTCACTAGTGAACGTGATTTCATCGCGGGAAAGGTCGGGAAGGACCAGAGCCCTTATGTTCTCGATAATACTGCTGAGATCGAGGACCTCAAAGGCAATAGGCGAATTTTTCACTATCGCGCTGATTCGCCGAATGATGTCCTTCGCGCGGTGAGCATCTAGTGTGACACGCCCCGCCGCGGCACGTGCTTCGGCGAGACCTGGCGTTTCACGATCCAGCCAGTTGAGGCAAGTTTCAGCATTCGTCAGGAGAGCAGTCAGCGGCTGGTTCACCTCATGAGCAATCGTCGCAGTCAGTTGCCCCATGGCAGTTACGCGAGACATGCGGGCCAAGTTTGCTTGGGCAGCCTGAAGAGCGGTCGCGGCACGTCGCTGTTCGGATCGATCCGAGAACACAAGTACGACGCCGCTTATATCGCCATCCTCACCGAATATCGGTGCAGCCGTCTCGTCTATATGGAATTGTCGCCCTTCTCGCGATTCGATAGAGGCCTGACCGAAAGTTTGACATGTCGTTCGCGCATTTAGCGCATTCAATGCCACCTGAGCACTTGGCTCGCGATTGGACAAGCCTACTGGTCGATAGACATTCTCGAGAGGTTCTCCGATAGCTTCTGAACGTTGCCATCCGGTGGCATTCTCGGCAACGGGATTGATGAACGTCACCCGACCCACACGATCGATCGCGATCACGCCATCGCCTATGCTGGACAACGTCGCTTCGTAACGCCGCTCGCTCTCCCGCAATTTGCGATCGGACCCGTGCTTATAGAGCGCCATTTCAACGACAGTACGCAGTTGAAGGTCGTCGAAAGGCTTCAGGAGAAAACCGAACGGTTCAACGTCCGTCGCACGCTTTATTGTTTCTTCGTCGGCGTAAGCAGTAAGGAAGACGACGGGTATGTTGACATGATCGCGCATCAGCTTGGCAGCCTCGATGCCATCCATCCTGCCTTCAAGCCGGACATCCATCAGCACGAGGTCGGGGCGCCGCTCCTTCGCGACCTCAACGGCCTCCTCCGCGTTAGCAACCAATGCCAAGACCCCAATGCCGGCGCGCTCGAGCTGCTCACTAATGTCACGCGCGACGATGCGATCGTCTTCCACGACCAGCACCTTTACATCACGTCTCATGCGAAGCGTTTCTTGCAGGGAAAGGAGACGGCGCAGACGGTCCCACTGTCCGTCGAGACCGTGAAAGTGCCATGCAGTTGCTCGACCAGATCGCGAACCAACTCAAGACCTAGCGATTCAGACCTCTTGAGATCATCTGCAGGCAGACGGTTTCTGCCGTTGTCAGAAACCAGCAACACGCACTCGTCGCTTTGTAAAAGCTTCAATTCGACTTTAATGCACCCCTCGCCACCGAGGTCCTCGGAGAATCCATGCTTGAAGGCATTGGAAACGAGCTCGTTCAAAATGAGACCGCACGCGATTGCCGCATCGAGGTCCAGTTTAACGTCATCGCAATAAGTCGTGAGCTCGATTTTCGAATTTGCGTATGCGCGACGTAGATGGGAGCAAAGGCTCGGCAAATGCGACCGCATGGAGACGTTAGCGAGATTTCCAGCTAGATAGAGGTTTTCATGGATCAGCGCCATCGATCTCACTCGATTGCGACTGTCCGCCAATATGGCAGAGACAGTTGGATCGGCAATCCGTGCGCCCTGAATGCTCAGTAAGCTGCTTATGAGCTGAAGATTGTTTTTCACCCGATGATGAATTTCCTTCACCAGGGAACCCTTTTCTTTCAAAGCAAGTTCGAGCTTCTCGCGCGCGATCTCCCCATCGCGATAATTCATTGTCGTGCGTCGAAGTTCCAGTTGTGTCATGGTTTGCCTGGCTAGAGCCTCTAACGCAAAGCTCTGGCGATCAGACAATCCCGCTGGTCGTGGAGAGTAGTCGAGCACACAGAGCGTCCCGATTGGAAGAGACTCAGACGTCTTCAGCAAAGTACCGGCGTAGAAGCGGAGATGCGGTTCACCTGCGACGAGGGGATTGTCCCGAAACCTCCGGTCACAAGTGAGATCCGGCACGATGAATACGTCGTTCTGAAGGATCGCTTGCGCGCAGATCGAGTGACTCAGCGGCAACTCTCGGTCTCCGCACTGGATTCCGCTGAGCGTCCAATGCTTGCTTTCATCGATCATATTGATTGCAGCAACTGGCGCATTACAAATATCAGATGCAAGTTGAACAAAGTCGGAAAAATCAGCATCATGTGCCGAGTCGAAAATCTTGAACCGATGCAGCGCTGCAATACGGTCGCGCTCAACCCACATTTCGACACTCACCCGTTCGAGGCATCACAATCTTTTCGGCGAGAACTCAGTCTCCCGATTGTGCGCTCGGGAATTCTAGTAAAGTTTAATAGGCTCGGTATATCGCCCGCAAGGGACTGCGGCTTATTTGCTGACACAGAAAGGTCCTGTAATTTGCCGCGGTTCCAAAAACTGGCCTAAATGTCGTCTAGCCGACACAGATTATGTAGAGGAGTAGCGGTCAGCGACCATCACGGAGCTATCAATATCGATTCGTTACTGTCCTCAAGGTCGATGGACCTTCGGTGTGCTGCGCCGGCGACACTCCTTTGCCTCTCTCGTCTAGCAGAGCTTATCGCCCGAACAAACGTATCGAAGCAGCGCCGGTCAGCTTCAGGAAGGGTCAGTGCGGCGGGCCGAATGTCTCGTGTCCTAGATCGAGCGATCGAGCCTTGAAGTCCGTTTCAAAAATCTTCGGCCCTTGAGCTAGCAGAAATCGTTATGCTTGCGCCAAAGCAAGCCAACACACCCAATTTTGCGTTCATGGGCAACGCGAACCGATATTGTGGGCCCCGCTACGAAATTAAACCGCATGCTGTTCACCGATCGGACATTTCTTTTCGGCTTCCTTCCGTTCGTTCTGCTGCTCTTTCACGCGGCGGCAGCGGCGCGCCAGCGCTCATTGTTGATCCCGATCCTGTTGGCTGCCTCGCTAGCCTTCTACGCGCAGGGCGATCTCCATCATTTCCCGATCTTAGCCTGCTCGGTCCTCATCAACTATCTCGTCGGAAGTCAGCTTTCGAGAATGGAAGGCGGGCCGAGGCGCCGAAAGGTCCTGTTCATCGCCGCGATCCTTTTTAATCTCATACTGCTAGGCATCTTCAAATATACGCATTTCATCCTCGAAAACACCTACGCATCTCTTGGAATCGACTGGCGAGCCCCGTCGATAACCCTACCCGTCGGCATCTCCTTCTACACCTTCACGCAGCTCGCGTTCCTGATCGACATATATCGCGGCCAATCGCAGCGGAGCACGTTGGCAAGCTACGGCCTCTTCGCCACCTATTTCCCTCACTTGGTGGCAGGTCCGATCATCCATTGGCGCGAGGTCATCCCTCAATTCGAAAGGTTGTCCCGGAAAGGCACGGAGGCAATCAAATGGGTCGTCTCGCGATCCTGCCTAGAGGAAGGCACTCTGCTTTTCTCGATCGGGCTGATGAAAAAGCTGCTTCTGGCGGACCAGCTCGCACCGATCGTGGACTACGGCTGGCGTAGCATCGATACCGTCGACTTTCTCGACGCGTGGCTTCTCAGCCTCGGATACACATTCCAATTGTATTTCGATTTTTCTGGCTATGCCGATATGGCCATCGGAGTTTCTCTTCTATTTGGCGTCAGACTGCCGCTGAACTTCGATGGCCCGTACCGGGCGTCTTCGATTCAGGACTTCTGGCGGCGTTGGCACATCACCCTCTCGATGTGGCTCAGGGACTATCTCTACATCCCACTCGGCGGAAATCGCGCCGGGCTAGCACGTACCTACCTCAATCTATTCGCAACGTTTCTGCTCGGCGGACTGTGGCACGGCGCGGCCTGGACTTTCGTAGCATGGGGCGCACTGCATGGTGCCGCATGCTGCATCCAAAAGGCCTGGCAAGCGGCCGGCTTTCGGTTGCCGTATCTTATCGGGGTCCTAACAACCTTCTTGTTCGTGAACTTCGCATGGGTCTTCTTCCGCGCTCCGGATATTCGCGCGGCGACCATTTTGGTACAGGCGATGTTTACGCCCTCGACCAATGTGAACGAGAGGATCCTGGTGATCTGGCCGCTTCTCTTCGCAGGAGCCCTGTTGGTCTGGCTATGCCCGACCAGCACAGCGCTTGCAACAACGAAAACACGTCACAAGACAGCTGCAGCCGGCGTAGCAGCAGGTTTCGCGTTGCTCCTGGCATATGTTGCGACGAATACATCGCTTCCCTCGCCGTTCATTTATTACAACTTCTGAGGTCACGTGAAGACACTCGCTACATTCCTTGTGGCAATGGCGTTGGGCCTCCTATCAGCGGCGATTGCGCTCGTCGGAACTTACGACGCATTTACCAGCGCCAATCAATCCGTTCCGTTCGACCACAGCAAGTTTCTGATCGAGACCGTAGCTAGTCCGAGGATCGTGATAGATGGCGGCTCCAGCTCGATGTTCGGCATCGTACCGGTTATGATCGAGAAAGAATTTCGAGTGCCCGTCGTCGTTGCTGCCGACAACGCGAGCATTCCTCTGGCGATGAAGATCCATCGCATCATTCGATACGCCCGTCGTGGCGACATCCTCATTTTGCCGCTGGAATGGGTCTACTATACCCGCTCGGAGATGCCTTCCGACTTCATCGATAAGACTCCGGACGAATACGCATCCTACTACGGCAGCCTGCCCTTCCTGGACCGCCTGCGCTTCGTGGTTCAGTCAGTGTCGATACACAACGTCTCCGATGCTTTCCGTCTCTACGCCAAGCCGAGCCTGGAGAGGGACCACGTCGAGAACATCGGGAAACTTCTGAAAAGTTTCCCGTATGGCGACCGGAAGGACGATTCACGGAGACGGTCCAGCGTGGCGGGTCTTGTCTGCTCCGACTATCTCGGTTCGGAAGGGCCAATCGTGGAGGACATGCGCTGGGCAGCACGAGAACTGCGCCAGCTACAGGACCGACGGGGTGTGCGGGTCTACATCACATGGCCAGCCATCGCAGGCGAAGGATGCTACCGAAATGAGGACTTGCAACGGGATGCGCGGAAAATGTTTGCAGATAATGGCATCGCGACCGTTGGCGACCTCGCTGATTCCGCTTTCGCCGCGTCGCACATGCTGGATACCTATTATCACGTCGATAACGCGGCTGCGGAGATCAGGACTCGACGACTGATCGACCGTCTTTCGAGGACGCCGGGATTCTCTGAATTCGATGACCACGCCTATCGCTCGACCATCGATCAGGGAGCAGCCGCTTTCCAGGTGCTTGCCGACCGATATCCTCCTTCGATGAAATGATCTCAAACGGCTAAGACCTCGTTTGCTTGGCTGATCTTGCCGTCGTCTTTATCCGCTAAACATCGGAGCAGGAGTCCGCGGGATTCCATACGGCGATTAGACGAACTCTCGTGGATTTGGCAAGCCGCGGCAGATTCGCAAATGCATTCGCTCCACCCACCACCGAAAAATCTACGCGCTGCCACTCATGTTGGAATGTTGAGGTCCGCTATATCGTTAAGAGGGGGATTACTTCTCCGTCCAACTGTCAGACACTCTCACTCACCGACGCTCACTCCAACCATTACACTCCTTCCCTACCTTCCCGAGCAGATCAGACATCCATCTGGGCTTTGCCCAGAGAACCAATGAAATCCAGGTAGCCTATGAGCCGCTTTGCCGAGAATGACATCCTGATGAGAGAGGCAATGGAAAGCCTCGATGCTCAGGGAATCCACTTCAAGAAGCCAACAGCTTTCCAACTGAAAGTCGGCCTTTACAGCTTCTACCCCGGCAAAGGCACGATCTATTTGGACGGCGCACCACAAGCTCGCGCCGAACGTGGCCTTGAATGCTTCATCGAACTTGTTCGACGTGCATCGAAGCCAAGCTCGTACTCCTCGAAACCGGACCGCTCCGACGCACCCGCTAATCAGGGGTTTCATATCCGAGACGCAATGAGCGGACGCTAGTTGGAAGAGGGATTGATCACCCCGGCCACCACGACCGACGTCTTGCTTAGGCTGGGCACCACCGACAGCACCGGGCGCCGCTATTCATCAGCCTCAGCTTCGAGATGGTCTTGCACCGTTTCGCCCAACCAGGACCACTCCGGGTCGACCGTCGAGCGTATCAGAGCCCGGACGCGTGGCGTCGTCCCACGAATGTTCAAATCGCGGATGAGCAGAGCAAGGTGCTGCTTGTCCGCGATCGCCTCCAATTCTTCAATGGTTGGCGGGACCAGGATGCAGGGATAGGTGACCGGATCGATTCCGTACCGCCACGTCGGGTAGCGCGGAGGGAATAGATCGGCACCACGCCCCTCGCGGCACAGCTTCGCGATGGCTTCATCAGAGATCAGGTCGCCAAAGGGCTCTCCATTAAGCGCGGCGCGCACCGAAACCGGGTCGGCCCCATCCACCGCCGAGATATATGGCCCAATCGCCACGCCAAGGCGTTGGCGAGCAATTGCCGCCTCCTCTTCGGACCACTGCCCAACAAACGGCCGATCCACAAGGGCTTGGCTGGGTTCTTTGCCCCGCCCCTTCGTCCTCTTCATCGAGCTCATTTCATCACACCAGCTTGATCACCTACGGCCCCAATGGCCATCCCGACCTCTACGCGACCCGCCTTCATCGTCCGCCTGGATTCGAGGTGCTAAATCAAGATTGCCAAATCAACAAACCAAGCAACTTAAAACGGCACACAACCGAATAACTCAACCGCTCGAAGCTTTTCGTTCGGCGTTCAGCACTGACATCCCCCGAACGAAGCACGCGCCCCAGGACATATCCGCCATCAGACAGGCCCACAAACCAACCATCCGGTCCATCGCTTCATCGACCGGAAGGCCTGTCCGCCGAGACCATGCTGTCCAATCATCGAGGATCAGCTCCCAGTCAACCGGCGAGACAAGATCCAATGCCGGACTGACGCTACCGTCCGGCGGCACCGAACCCAGCAGACGGCGCAACTGGCACGCCACAAGGAAGCTCTGCATTGCCTTCATCCTCATCGGACCGTCCCGGCCAACCTGCCCAAACAGCGCCAGCGCCTCGTCGCGGCGATCCCGCAAGACGGCCCGCCAGCAAGCCATCATCGTTGGCCCCCAGCCAAACTCCGGCTCCCGCACCAGGCTTTCGATCGTGAGGTCGCCATGCGCTGCGACCCGCCCGAGCATGCTCAACGCCTCTCCAAACGACCCACGTGCTGCCCGCGCAATCGCTCGGATTGCAACTTCATCAGACCTCAACCCCCACCGCGCGCAAAGCGACAACAGACGTCCAACCATGCCCTCCACCGATAGAGGCCCGATCCTGAAAACGCTGCACCGAGAACGTAACGCGGCGGAGAACCGCATTTCGTCGTTCACAAGGAACACATAAAGGCTCGACGAGATCTCCAATTCCAGCGTCTTCAAAGCGACGTCGGCCGCGGCGCCCACGAGCTCTTCGGCGTTGTTGATCACCACGACGCGCACTGGTGCCGTGTTTAATCCGCTATCCCGCTCGATCAATGAATGGACAGCATTGACCTGAGCCCGCTCGTCCACGCGTTTATCGTCTTGCTCTTGGTCGCCGAAATGCCTCGCATCGACTTCGACATAGGCAAAGCTCGAGCGATCAAAGGCCAGGCATTCGTCGCAGGTTCCACAGGGCGCGGCGTCTATCCGCGTATCCAGTTCACGCTCGCAAACCAACGCCTTGGCATAGATGCGCGCGACCGTCCGCTTGCCGACGCCTGCTGCTCCAACCAGTGCGATAGGCTGGTGAACACCAGACGCATGCTCGTTTCGTAGGTTCGAAATCAACGCCTCGAACCAACGTTCATGGCCCACGACATCTCTAAACGATGACGGGCATCCGGGATCCAAACAGGCGCTAGGCGGCTGCTCCATCAGCGCACCTCCATCATGGCCGGGGCGCTCTGTTCATTTGACGCCAGAGCTACGGACTGATCGCTATCCGCCTCAAGCCCAACCTGAATCCCGTCAACCTGCCCCTCGCCCATCGACCGTAGCCGCTCGCGAAGCGCGTTCCGCAACCCGACGCGCGCTTGATCGAGGCGACCTCGGCTGCCTGAGGCATAGCGAGCAAGCACCAATTGAAGCGTTCGCCAGCCTTCGCGCGAGGCGATCCAGTCAGACGCACTATCAATTCGGCCATATCGCTGGCAGACGTCGTCCAGCGCAATGAACACGTTGCCCTTCATGAACTCGCTCTCAGCGGCCAGGAGTTGAGCCGCCCAAACGCAATGCAGTGGATCCTCAAGGCGCCGGTAGCGTCTATCGCGGCTTTCCAACGTGCCCGTCGTCGCGCGATAAAGCCGCGTGAGCAGCTCGCCGGCCTCCAGCGTCCGATCATGCCGCAGGCCGTCGACAACCTTCATCAGAGCGGAGAGGCTCAGTGCATCGCGTCGATCGAGAAAGCGGCGCAAGGTCTCGGGTACGACCCATCGCTCGGCTCGTCGCGTGCTGACGTCTTCAGTTGGCCTGAATTCGCCGCCCTCCATTTCACCCAACACGATGAGATCGATTTGCATCGAGAATTCAAATGGCGCCAACGCCGCCCGCTCGATGCACTTCCGTAACCGCGATTGGAAGCGCTTGTTGTCCGCCAGCGCGGAAAGATCGCCCAATCGACCCTCTCGAAGATATCGTCGCGCAATCGCCAGATAGGTTTCCGCCGTGACGAGCGGCTCCTCAATCAAACCGATCGCGTTCACCGTGGACCGCCACGCCGCGGTCTCGATCAATTTGTGTGTGTCTGGAACAAGCAACAAGATCGAATGCTGTTCGTTGCCAGCGGCGACGGCAACTAAAGCCCGCGCGATATCATCGAGCGGCGGGTGCTCCAAAGTGGTATCGCCGAGATCACGAACATGGAGGGTCGGTTCGTCGAAGAGCGACACTTCCGACACCATCGCGTACAAGCTCGGAACACCGCCAATCTTGACCGGCACAGCGCCTTCAGCGTCTCCGACGGCTGGAGTACGCTGTTCGATGGCGCTTCTCGCAATATCCCGCAAATGACGTCCATCGTGTTCGGCCTGGCCAACAATCTTCTTGCGGACCGCGGATCGAAAAAGACCAGACCCCTTGCGGTAGAGATACAGATAGCTCTTACCGTCGTGTCTCGGGAGCTGGAGGAATTCCACATCGGCTATTGTGGCTGACCCGCTCATGATCGGTCCCAGATTGCCCAGGCGCGCTCCACAGCGGATGCAGCAAGATTCGATCGAAGCTCCGCTTCCTCATAACCGCGCATTTCATCGGAGTAGGACGCCGAATCCAGAGCATGTCTGGCACGCAGCTCCAACATAGCCGCCTCAAGCTGCGACCTTCGTTGCTCGCGGTACACCTGCTCATCCAATTCCCAGCCATCATACAACCGATCCCACTTTCTATCATTGAATGCTGAGAGCAGATCGATGCCGCATTTTTCATCGGCCTTGATCCGTGCGGCTGCGTCGAGCGCTTCAGACTGATCCTGGCGGTTTCGCTTTCCAATGTCGCCGGCGACACGATGATAGTCGGGCTCAATTTCAATTTTTGAATGAATCGGATCAGCCGGATTGAACCCGCCGCAAAGCCAACGCACGCATCTCCAATGCTCGTCCAGGCGCCGGCCAGCCGATCCAATGTCCATCGTGACGGCCCTGTCTTCGGCACCAGCAAGCCGGCTCGATCGATGCCACTTCAGCATCCACCGGCCAAGTTTCTCAACGTCAGAAACATGGGCAATGACGCGGCCACATGATCCCTCGGCTTCATCGCGTTCTTGAACGAAAATGCGAAGGCCCGAACCACCGCAACTGACGAGCTGTAACTTCAATGCTGAGCTGAATGCTTTAAAGTGATCCGAGGCCGCTGCCTGGTCTTGATGACCGAACAGCCTATGGCGGATTGTGATCCGCGCGTTGAACGACGGATAGCCTTGCTGCACCAGGAATGACGCTGCGGCAAAAATGCTGCGCACGTGGCTTCGGTTGAGATAGGCAGGATCCTTCGGCGCCTTGGCATCATCGTCGGTCGTAACGCGGCGCTGGGCATCGCCACCAATATCTGCCTCAACGATCCGTTCTGGCCGAATCCGGGCGACGGATGTTTCGGGGCGCAGCATCGGCGCGCTGCGGTTGGCGACCATCTGGAAGCGCAGCAAGATGGCAAGTAACGCTTCGTCGCTCAGGTCCACGGTGACCACCGGCCAGACACCCAGCAGGCCTTCGAAGAAGGTCGTGAGATCGATATCCGGTAGACGGCCTGCAAAGGCACTTTTGACGCGCTGGCGCTCCTCGAGCCTGATCGAGGCAACGACCGGGTCGACTGAGACATCGAGGCCGCAGAGCTCGATATAGTAGAAGCCAACGAGGAACAGCTGAATCAAACGCACCTTGTTGCGAATGCCGTCCGACCACTGCAGGAAGCTCTCGGTCTGCCGCCTGAGGTCGCCTGCTCCAAGCGCTTCGAAATACTGGATAAGGTGCTCGATATAGTCGACACCGAAGACCGCCGCTACGCGATCACGCGTGATCTCGGTGCCATCACTCAGAAGGCGCATCTTGTCGAGAGCTTGGAGCATGTTGCGCGGCTGGTGCTCGCCGAGGCCCGCTAGAAGCGAGATGGCCTCGGTATGCAGTGTCAGGCCCTCGTCTTTTGCGGTACGGGTCAAAAGACCGACACTTTGCGCATGCGTCAAAGGACGCACTTCGAGCTGGATCGTTCGGGAGCGGAGCGCCTCCGACATTCGCTCCACCGCGGTGGTGGCGAAGCAGAAAGACACGCCCGGCGGCGGCTCTTCGACCTTCTTCAAGAGGAAGTCGAAGCTATCGCGATATCTCGACAGAACGTGCGCCTCATCGAGAAATATGACGGTTCGTCGGCCAGCGGCGGCCGCCGCCTCCAGCACTCGGTCGATCTCGGCCTTGAGGCCGGCAAGGTCTCGGAACTTCGGTGTATCGAGTTCGATAAAGCCAGCATTGTCACCCGAATCCAGCGCCCGGCAGCGGTCGCACACGAAGCATCGGTCACCTGTGGCGGTCGGCGACTGGCAATTCAGCGCGCCCGCATAGATCCGCACCAGCGTCGTCTTGCCCGAACCTACGCTGCCGTGCAGCAATAGGTTGGCACAACTCTGGTTGTTAAGAATCAGCTGGGCGATGATGCGCTTCGGGTATTCTTGACCGATGACGTCTTGGAGAGACTTGGGCCTGTACTTAAGAGCTAGACGTTCCACGCGGGCCTCGGATGATCCAGTAGTGCTTTTCTTGATTCATTTTGGTCGATGAGCGTGGGCAGCGAACCGCGGCCCTCGCTCGTTTTTGGCCTCAATGCGTCATGAAGAACAAGCAGTCCAGCAGTTCGACAGCATCACGACGAGACAGCTTACGAAGCATCAATAGCTCTTCGTTTCATGACTGAACTTCGTCAAACGCTGACGCGAACTTCATCGGAATCGAGCGTCGCGTTGCCAGATTGTGCTTCACTTTAAGTATTGCCTGTTTAGATCTCAGCTCCGATTCGACGAGCGAGGTACTGCGAATAGATGCTGGATCCTGAACATGCACGACGCAGTTCGTCGTGCAGCTCCACGCGGTCCCACCACTCTCCTTTGACAAACTCGATCACCAGCTCGTCGACCTCCATAGCCGCGAATCGAAGTCGGATTTTCTCCATTCCTTCTTCACTGTGTTCATCTTTCATCCCGGCCGCGTCGCCATCGCGTTCGGCAATTATTGCGTGAATGACACTTTCGATTGGGTCGATCCCGGTCGACTCTCCGCATTGGAGATAGCCGCAATCAACTTCGCTGCGACCGACATTCGACCAGTGACGCTTGATTGCAACGCTCAATCCTGAGTCATCGCTGCACGGCGGGACATCAAACTGCATCACGTAATCGGGCGACAATGCGCGGAGTAACTCCCCGCCTCGACCGAGAGAACAAGCCTCAGCGATGCCGTCAAAGCGGAGCAGATCGCCAAATAGATGATTGCGGCAGAGGTGATCGTGCAACAAATACGGGTTGGAGGTGTCGATCGGCTCACTTTCACGGTAAACCTCTAATTGCTGATTTTGCTTTGCAGCTGCCAAATCATTTGCCCAATCGGGCCGTGAGTCGGGTTTCTTCATGTTGGGTCTCGTTGCAAGGCCACCGCGTCAAAGTGCTGGTGGCGCCTAAGAGCGTGTGGGGCCACGATGATTCGTGGCGCCACAATCGGGTGATTAGATCGCGGGGAAAAAGGGGTTTGGATTGACCTGCACACGACCTGCGTGGGTGGCTTCCGCGTTACGAGCCTGCCCGCGGTGCTTCATAAACGGATCCACGACGCCATCCGGGCGCACACGGTTCTCGCTCACAGCGAGGCTCGCCGCATTCGAGCCAAACGGGTTGCATGGCCGCGTTGCCGGCGGCATTGAGTCCACTGCGACCTTCTGACACCCGTCACAAGCGGCCTCATCCGCTTGATCGTCATCGCTGATGAAACTGTTCAGAAGCTGGCCGTCCACCGTGGGCGAAGATGCAGCTCTCGCCGTAAGATCTGCGATCTCCGGATCTGCCCAAGAGCCACCTTGCAAGATTGCGCGGGCAAGCTGATCGCGATCATGAATACTTGCGTAGTAGCTGCGGGTTTCTGAAACTTCGCGACAACGTCCTGCTTGACTAGGAATGGTCGTTTTCTTCTCTTCAGGAGCCATTTGGCCCTCCATAGTTTGGGCCTCAGCACGACTGTGAAGAGTACCCCATATATATAGAGGAACAAATAAAGAACATCGCGTTTGTCATATTCACTCCTTAGTAACAATCGCGCGAGCAGCGAATACGTCTTCATTCCTTCTCAGCGTTTAAGAAGAGATTAGGCCTGGAAAAACCGAATTCAAATTCACTTGGCCCGTCAAAGCGCTATTTTTAGTTGCTGAACGCAAGATCTTCTTCCTTTGCGCATCAACATTCCACGCATCGCTCCGAATCCCTCCGGCACGCTCATGTGCGTCTGGAGATATCGATGTCGTCCTTCCTCACCGCGCCGGCACTGCCGCGCATCCCTTTGGTGCCTCAGAGCCTCCTGAAAGCTCATGGCGTCGATTGCATCGTCGACACGCGCTTCCGCTCTGCCGCAAGGCTGCTGCAGCATCTTTGGCTTCGTGACAACAACATCCCGACCGGCAATCACATCCGCCGGGATCAGGACGGCGATGTCGTTACGCCGCTAGAATCTCTCCTGTCTCGGGAAGCTGCCCGTGCGGGCCGCAATTTCATCTCACAGGCGGTCCACACCTTCGTCCGCCGCGAACTCATCATGCGCGAAGAAGGCGCCTGTTACGAGGAAGAGCGCCTATTTGGGAACGCGCTCTCCTCGATGCCGATGTGCTTCAACATCTTCGCCCCACTAGCGATGGACCTCGACCTCGCCACCGCCACCTTCCAGCTCCTGCTGCCGGGCTTCGTCAAAGTGGTGCACGGCATTCGGTTCGAGACCTCGCCTTGCCGAGACCGTACCGACCCGCGCTTTTTGATGGACGGCTCCGCCCACGACCTCGCTTTGAGCGTGACCACCACCGACGGCGAAGAGGCGACCGTCTTCATCGAAGTCAAGTATTCGGAGACCATGGACGGCCCCGCCGCGCGTTATCGGGACCGCTACGATGCCGCCTCACGCCAAGTCGGCCTCTTCAACGATCCCGACGCTGTGAGCCTTCGGTCACTCGCCCTCGAACAGCTCTGGCGTGAGCACATGCTCGCTCAACTCACGGTCGACGAAGGTATCACACCCCGCGCCATGTTCATTGTGATCGGACCGCGACTTAACCGCCGCGTCCAGGCCGCATGCCGGGTCTACGCCAACGAACTGATTCCAGAAGACGATCTGGACTACGACCGCGTCCGCTTCCAGGCAATTACGCTCGAAGCCGTCATCGACGCCATTCGTCAGGCCGGCGCCCTGGATCTCGCGAAGGTCCTTTGGGGACGATACTGCGACTTCGAACGTGTCTTCCATCTCGCCATGGCGGAATACGCCGACACGGGATCCCCTGAAGCTTCCAGCGAGCGTCCCATCGCCACCCGTCCGATCACCAAGCGCCCCCGCAATCGCCGGCCTGAGTTGGAGACGAACCATGGTTGATACTTCTATCCTCACCGTCGAAGATCGGGTTGCGCTCTTGGTCAATGCCTTGGCCCCGGAACGGGATCACAAGCCAGTCGTCAAGCTGTTCACGCCTGACGCGTCGGCGACTTGGCTCCTCAGTGAGTGTGACCCAGACGAACCCGATCGGCTGTTCGGGCTGTGCGATCTTGGGCTCGGATATCCAGAGTTAGGGTTTGTGAGCTTGAGCGAGATCCTCGAAGTGCGAGGTCGCCTCGGCTTGCCGGTCGAGCGCGATCAACACTTCATCGCGAAGAAGCCGCTGTCGGCTTACGCTGCTCTAGCGCGGGCTAAGGGCCGCATCGTAGCGTAACTAGTCGGCTTCATAATGATTGGAGCGCGGACTGTCCGAAATAGTGCTGGATCGGACCGCGCTTCCCATCATCCTTCGTGCGAATCTTCCCAGAGCAGCGATGAGGGGTATCGGCCCGTGAGGGACCTGGAAACGTGCCGTAGCCTGTTGACTCGCAATGTACGAAGAGGAAGAGCCTCGGCACAGCCGGGGCTACTTCCGCACCAGACACTGACTTATGCCATCGGAGACATTCACGGCTGCTCGAACAAACTCCGTGATCTCCTTGCCCAGTGCGAAGCAGATGCCGATGGACGCCCTGCGACGCTCATTTTTCTTGGCGACTACATCGATCGAGGCCCCGACAGCAGGAATGTCATCGAACTGCTTATGGATCTGCAGCAGGCGCGGCCGGATCAGGCCATCTGCCTTATGGGTAACCATGAGGACATGCTGCTTGCCGCGGCTGACCACTCAGCTTGGGAAGACCGCTGGCTATGCAATGGCGGCACCCAAACGCTCGGAAGCTATGGCGTTTCCGACCCAAGAGACCTGCCAAAGGCCCAGGTCGACTGGCTCCGGCGGCTTCCAAAATTCCATGACGATGGCCGGCGCCTCTTCGTCCACGCGGGTATCCACCCCAACAGAGCACTGGACCTGCAGGACGAAACTGACCTGCTCTGGATCAAAGAGCCTTTTTTGTCTTCCAACAAGGACTTTGGTCGTCTCATTGTTCATGGACATTCGCCGACCAGCGATCGCAGGCCAGAAATTCGCTCAAACCGACTGAACATCGACACAGGCGCGGTCTTCGGTGGCCCACTTGCAGCAGCCGTCTTCAACGTTCTCAACCGAGATCCTCAGGGCTTCTTGTTCGCTGCTTAGCTGAGCCACGACCGACGCCAGACAGAGCGACGTTAGACAACACGTAAGTTGCTCGGAGCCTATTGGGTATGCTTCCAGATTTCGCTCACCGAAAATTGGGCAACCAATCTGCACTTCAGCGCTCAAATCGATTCTAAGAGCGTTAGATAGACGGCTAGCTATCGCTTACTGAGCACCCGCACCATCTCGGCTGGATCAAAGCCCATAATCCGGCCCAGCTCAATTAGCTCGACGACATCGATCCGCCGCTGCCCCGACTCCATATGTGTAACCCAGGATTGGTAAACCCCGAGCTTCTCAGCAAGATCAATCTGACGAAGGTCGGCCTTCTTCCTTGCCTCGACAAGCATCGCTGCAAGCTTCTTCTGAAGGGGTGAAGTAACCGTCTTTGGCATCTGGCCTCCCGCGGGGGCCAGAGAGATAAAACGACTTTTCAGATACCTATAAATTCGGTATTCGTCGTCCGATACATCCTTCGGCTGCATCTGAAGATGTCCGTCTGACGATGAGCGAAACATCGCCTGACGTTAATTGAACCCCAGCTACGTCCATCAGAGGACACTGGCTCGGGAAACTGAGGTAACGATGACCGAGACGACGAACATCAACGATTCGACCTCCCAAGAGTGGTATTTCACCGAGAACGGTCAGCGCAAAGGTCCGTTCCCCGCCGCAGCCCTGCTCGACTTCCTCCAGGCGAACCGCATCAGCGGAGACACTTCGGTCTGGCGAAAAGGCTTGCAGGACTGGCAGCCACTGAAGTCCACGGAGTTAGGTGCCCCGCTTCAGGAAGCTCCACCGCCAGTCGCTCCCTCGAACATCAACAACGCGCTCGTTTGGATTATCGCCATCGCGCCAATTCCCTACGCATTTTTCAGCGGAATTATCGAGGCATTCAAGATGGATGACCCGCTCCAGCCGCACCGAGCGCTCGACATACTCGCCTTCCTCGTCCCGGCATTTATCAATGCTGCTCTGTGTCTCTCGGACGAGCGCCAACTCAAGCGAGCTGGCTACTCGGACAAGTGGTTGACCACTTTCGGATTCATACTCGCGCCTGCTTATCTGTTCATCAGAGCTAAGCGCTTGCGGCATTTTCCGAGCTACGGGATCACCTGGATTGCGACCTTCGCGGTTAGCATCCTGCTGTCGATCCCATACTAGAGACGGCAGCCTCAGCGCGCGATTTGGCTTTTACATCCAAGCGCGCGTGTGACCGTCTGCTGCGAATGCTCTTTGCTATCCTTCGGCATTGACCGAGGTGCCGTCTCCGAAAGGTGAACAGGAATGTATTGCGTACGTGCTGCCGTCCGTATTGCTATGTTGCTGGTGCTCTTTGCCAGCCTCTTACCGGCGGACGCTTGGTCAGAAGCACAACCACCCGCGCAACTCGCTCAAGTAACACCGACTGACCGAGTTCGCCCTGGAGGCTTCGTCGTCGGCGCAGACGCTATAGCCCATTCAGCAAAACCCGGACTGTTCGTTCGCTTGGGTGAAAGAATCTCAAGGCAAGCGCTCAAACGCCGCTTCATCGGATATGATGTCCGCTACACGAAGGAAGAAGGCTGCCTCATCTGCGCAGTTATCACAGGGCCAGATGGACAGTTCGACATCGACTTCGACAAGGATGGCCGCACAGTTGCCCGACTTCGAACGTCCGACGACCGCATCCGTGATGCACAAGGCAATCGTCGCGGATCACCGCTCAGAGATGCGCTCGGAACAGACACCGCCATCTGCGACGCTGGGGAAACCACGACCTGCGTCGCTACCGCCGCGGCGAGTCTCCACTACATGGTCGCTGAGGACGAGCGCTGTGCGATTTCGGTCACAGAAAAGCAGCCGACCAAAATTCCGGCCTGCGCTCGCATTGACGGCTTCCAGCTTGATGCGCCGGAAACCACTCCCAAGAAATCTGAAGACTACACTCTCGTTTGTCGAAGCCAGCTCCATCAAAGCTCAAACCGAGCCGAAATCACAACAAAAGTGGGCATCCCCATCACGGTCAAAGTTCAGTTCACCGGCGGCGAAACCACTTGGATCGACCCTCGCGACAAAACAGAGACGGTTTTCGAAAACCTAACCGCTTCTATCGGCAACCAGATCGTCAGAGGCGGTCAGGTCAAAGGATCCACTTTCGGATCATCAACGTCATACGATAGTTCTTTCGGACCGACCGGGAGGGCAGCGTGAACTGGGGCTACGCAAAGCGCCTCAATGCATACACTCTCACACGCCAGAAGCAGACTTACGTATGCGCAGATGCTTCCTCCAAGGCCTCAAGGAACTGAGAAATGAAGCGCTTTCTGATTGGCGCATTCGCCGCGCTTGTATCATCGTCGGCCAGCGCAGACACCTATAACTACATCTGTAAAGAGAACGGCCAAACGTCTCAGCTGAAGGTCGATGACACGAAGAACATCCTCCAATGGAAAGACGAGACCTATCGCCTTCGAGCAACGGAGGATTGCGCGAAGTACGGCTGGCGCGCTGAAAAGGATGGCATCGCGTTCGACTTCTGCACGGCGACCCAAGGCTACGCAGACTTCCAGTACCGCAGCAAAACAGTCCAATGCAATCTGCAGCGCAAGTAGGCCCCCAAGTGGCTGGCTCCCGAGATCGACGCAACTTCGCGTAGTTTTAACTGAATCCCCGATGGAAATGCGTCGCGGGAGACATCTATGCAACAGAGCATCAACAAACCATCCACCTGGAACGGCAAAGCGCTATCTGGAAAGTGGGACGTAACGCTTAAAGTGGATGGCGTACGAGCTATCTGGCACGACGAATTCGGCTGGCAGAGTCGAGCTGGAAAGCCACTCTATAATATCCCTCGTTGGAATGGTGGCCCGCGGGATTGCGAGCTCTATGTCGGCTCGTTCCGAGATACGATCATTGCCAGCCGCACGCGCGCTCCGACGGACGATACACCCTCCATTCGTCCAGAGCACCTTTACGGCCTTGATCAACTTGATGCCCGGCTCGGCGTCGGCACCCTCCTCAACCCAACCGCCAGGGCTATCCTCCACCAACTCAACCGTGCGCGGTCGCTCGGCTTCGAGGGCCTGGTCCTCCGTCATGAAAACCGTTGGCTGAAAGTAAAACCGTACGAGTCGCATGATGTCCCGATCACGGGCTTTGCAGAAGGCCGCGGCAAGCACATCGGCCACCTAGGCATCGTCACTACCCCGCTCGGCAATGTCGGATCCGGCTTCTCCGATGAGGAACGGATCCAGCTGTGGGCGGACGCTCAAGCTGGCACGCTCGTCGGCCAGATCGTCGAGGTCAGCTGCATGGAATTCACGCCAACCGGCAAGTTTCGTCATCCGGTTTTCATCCGCATGCGACCGGATAAGCTTTCGTCTGCAAAGTCGATGCTTTCATGACCCACACATCGTAGCCCGGAAGCTGAGATCTAAACGTTGTTGAATCTCATGACCTGATGCTTACTGGTCAGTCTCAACTAGGCTATTGAAATGCGATCTGCTTCATATCGCTACCGCTCGAGGATTGGTGGACCTTATAGTGGCTGAACAAGTTGGAAAACACGTCGCCACATTCCTCAATGCAAGTAAGTCATTGGACGGGCCGCCGTCGAACGACCAGCTTATGCCGAATGGCAAAAAGCTCGGCGACTGCGATAAGCGTGATCTTCTGATACTTGGCCATGCATACACGTTGGCCGCCGAGCGTATGGATTCGGATATTTCTCAAGCTCCCAGCCCTCACAGGCGCTCGAAGAATAAAACCTGATGCGTTCATACTCGCGATAGTCGGTCGTGAACGTCGTGGGAGGCCTGACAAATTCCAGAGCTCAAACAACCCATAAACTGGCCATAGACATACTTACGAGCACTCCGACGCTGCCTCTCCGTCGCGATCAAACGTCGCAGCGGATTGAGAGGCCCTGCAATTGGCTTTCGTCATCCATCGGAGCGGTGCCTAAGGAGGTAGATCTTTCGCATTCCGTCTGACGTCGCATGCGCTCCGGCAGACCAACGTTGCTGCACCGTCGCGATATCTCGGGGAGGAAAAGGACAGCGAGGCGGCTCACTCAGGAAGCGTCTTTATCGAATTGACGACGGTCTATCAGTCCGACCTAACGATACAGTTGCCTTCCATCCCTCAGTGGGCATTCGTGCATGGTGCCGCAGCAGACCACATGTCCGCGGAGGGCCTGCCAATACTCGTCGATCATGACGCGCCTTCGATGCTCCAACACGATCGGACAGCCGAGCCCGTCCGCATGGCAGTCTCTTCGGAGCAAAGGTCGTCCGCGCCGATCGGTGCGCCCGCAGACGCACGCGTTTCGTCCGTTCCGGATGAGCCCCGTCTCCGCATTGACCTTCCTTACGCCGGCGGCGACGAGTCCGGTATCGAAAGCGACGGCTTCGCGATAGTCGTCCCGCAGCCCAATCTCGGCCGCCGCCCTCTCTGCGGCGAGCTCCACGTCGCCCGCATCGCCGTGCGACAACTGTGCTTCTCTGGGCCAGAACCCGACCTCGGCTGCCGTCTCCTGCCACAAAGCGAAGGCTTGAAGCTTTCGCCACCAGGCCGGCGCTGTCTCCTCCGAGATGCCCTCGCCAGCGCGCAGCCCGATGCAGAAGGATCCGTCCATGTTAATATGCCGCTCGGGACAGCATGCAGGCAACGTGTTGCCGACGGGGCGCTCGGACACCACGATATTGCCGTGCAACGCGACTACCTTGAACTGAAAAACCCTGGTGAAGGCCTTACTACTGCGCACCGCGACGAGGTCGATCTCAGCTTCATAGGCATGGATCTGCCTAAACTCCGCGCCGATGGGGCAGCTTCGCGCAAGCGCATCGAGCGACATGACGGCGTTTCAGCGTCGAGACGGCTTCGGCGCCGCCGCATGAGAGCGCGCCGCCGGTTCGCCGCGCAGGATCTGGACCGCTGGCGCTTGAGGCGTCATCAACAGATCCGACGCGGAGTCAAACGTCATCAAGCGGCCGCTCGAGAAGTGCTTTCGAATGGTGGGGTCGGCGATACCGGCGGCGATGGTGCCGAGGCGGACACCTCCACCTTCGATGGCCTGCTGCGTGCGCTCCGCGTTGATCGTTGCGCGGCTGGCTGCGCAGCGGACGCTGCCGTCGCCCCGGTGACCTAGACGGGTCATCGGGGTCGGCCCGTATTCGATACCGACGGCGAGATCGATCGCGGCATCCGGCTGGATGGCTTCGAGGCAGAGATCGAACGACGACCTCATCGCCGAGGCGCAAAGAGCCGCCTCGCGGACGCTTTGCGCAGGTTCATCGGCGCGATCGCCCTGTGCGACGCAGCCGTGAATGCAGTCGCCGATGAAGCGCACGCGCTTACCGCCGAAATCGTCCTTGAGGACGGAATTGAGCTCTTCGCGGATGACGTGGACGATCTTGACGGCTTCGCGGATCTTTTCGGATCCACCGTGGATCGAGTGGTCGACGAAATTCGTGAAGCCGTCGATGTCCGCGAAGATCGATGCCATTCCCATACGAATCGAATCCGCGGGCGAGAGTTCGCTGAACTTAACGGATGACAACGGCAACGTAGGCCGCTTGAACCGGAACGTCGGCTCCGAAGTGTCCGAAGCGATGGCCGACGCGGTGCGATCCAGGCCTTCGAAGGCATACCTGCGCGCAACGGTCTCGATATAGGTCTCGTCGAGCGTTGACCCGCCTGCGTGCTTGCGGACCGCTCCGGCGACCGCGCGCTTCTGCGCGGTCTCGGTGAGGAAGATGCCCTGCTCGGCGCGGGACGCGGCGAGCTTGGCCGCGTGGTTCGCGGGCCGACCTAGAAACAGAGTGTCCTTTTCGTGCGCGCCACGCCCGGTCGTCATCGCCAGGCATTTGCCGTGATCGATGCCGAAGCGGATCCGGGACAGGAAGCCGTGAGACTCTCCCACCTTCCGCGCCGCTTCCGTCAGCTTACGGGCAAGTGCCACGACGCGTTCGATCTGCGCAGCGGGGTCCCCGATCGGCGAAGTGATGACGGCATGGAGGCGTGCGCCGTGATAGTCGATCCGGTCGCCATCGTCGCCGTCGACGATGGAGTCCCAGACCCGGTAGTGAATGTTGAGGAAACGCAGCAGACGCCGATGGGCAGCCTCCGTCTCCTGGCCATGCTCCGCCACCAGATCGTCGAAGTCGAGAAGCTGCCCGTAGAGATGGGCGCCTTCGACCACGAACGCTTCCCGCAGCGGCATGCGGCTGAGCAATCCGCGTTTCGTCACGACCGCACTGTCGAGCGCGATGTTGCGGTCGACTTGGGGCACCGTCTTCAGATGTTCGCGGATCCTCGATTTGGCTCGGTCTTGATTCCAGGACATGATCTGCTCCTCAGATGGAAAAGACGTCGAGTTCGACGCCATGCTTCACTTCCACCTTCGTCGGGCCCCGGAAGGTGTTGGGGGATTCGCCTGCACTGAGCATAAGCTCTCGCAGGGTGGGACTGATCCGGATATCACCGATGTCCGGAGACTTGGCCTGTTCGTAACGTGCCGCAGTGTTGACCGCGGCACCGAGCAGCGTTACGGCGATCCTGTTTTCGGCGCCGAAGTCGCCGAAGGAGACGTCGCCGACGTGGAGCCCCATACGCAATCCGAGCGGCAGACCGTGCTGCTCGAAGTACGCCTTGCACACCGACGCGATCTTCCGCACGCAGGCGAGTGCGGCGATCGGCTCGCACTTCTCGCGCTCGCCGGAATCGACGAACCAGTAGGCCATCGCTCCGTCGCCCATGAGCTTGTCGACGTGACCGCCGCCGTCACGCACCGCGTTGATCTGGATGCCGGCGAGAGCGCCGAGATGTCTGGCGACTTCCGCCGGAGCCTTGGAGGTCGACCAGACGCTGAAGCCCGCGATGTCGCTGAAAAGAATGATCGCACGGCGGTTCTGGATGGAGACTTGTTTGCCGCTAGCCGCTATCTTGACCAAGCCGAGTGCGTCGCCTTCCGAAAACCGGCGGAGAAGCAATTCGTGTTGAGTGGCGGAACTGCGCAATCCAGAGCGCATGGCGGTCGCCTGCTCGAGCTTTTCGTTGATGACGTCAGCCAAGGTCAGCGTCCAAGCGACCTTCTCCTTGTCGTCTAGCCTTTCCTGGAAAGAAGCGTCGATGCGGAGCAGCTTGACGGGCCCGACCGCCTTGACGTCGGCGGTTCTGGTGCCAGTCTTGCCGGACAACACGTGGACAAGACCCTGCTCTCCGAAGATCTCGCCCGGCCCGCGATACACGACGACCTGCTCGTCCGCCCGGACCTCTATCTGCCCCTCAAGGACGAGCCAGCAACCGTCGACACGATCTCCCTGCCTGCAGATGGACTCGCCGGGCACGAAGTCGAGTTCGGTACAGAGCTTCGTGCGCTCCAAGGCAGCGAGGATCGCAGCTGGATCCGGACAGAACTTGCCCAGAAAGATGCTCAGCTTCTTGTCGGCAACACCAGGAAGGCCCATGTGCGGTTCCAAATCCGGAACACGAAAATGGAATTTAGAATTCCGCTTTCGCGATATGGTAAGTAAGCCTACTCCGAACATACGAAGGGCTTTGCCGCCAGTCAAGGACTTGTTATGCTGCTACTCCGAACCGAAATCGGACAGGGACACAGCGCGTGACAGAGACGATCCGCGAACGGATTAAGGCTTTAAGAAAAAAAGAGAAATTGACGCTCGATCAAGTCGCCGAGCAGGCCGGGTTGAGCAAATCCTATCTGTGGGAGCTTGAAAACCGTGATTTGCCGCGCCCGTCCGCAGAGAAGCTTGGCGGCCTGGCTCGCGTGTTCAACGTGACGATCGACTACCTCCAGGGCGGCGAGCAGCTGGAGTCCGCGGAGGACAAGGCCTTCTTCCGCGAATACCAATCGATGTCGCCAGAGGCCAGAGCTCGACTTCGCCGTATGGCGAAAGCTCTGGACGAGTGACATGGATTTTGAGGGGTGGGGACTTCAGAGGTGGGCAAACCACTTCAATCAGATGTTGAACAAAGCTAACCCACCTGACCGATACCGGTTCGACGTAGGCGCACTCGCTATCGAAACCACAAGACACATGTTTCCCGGAGATCCAATAACCAAGGTCGAGGAAGATGATCTGGAAGGATTCGCCGGCGCGTTGGTCCCGGCGGACTCGCGCAAGCGGTGGGGCATTTGCTATGGTAAAGGACAGCAACCTGGAAGGCGCAGGTTCACCATCGCCCACGAATTCGGCCATTACCTGCTGCACCGGAAGAAATATCCAAACGGCATCCATTCCAGCGAAGCAGCCGTCGACGGTCGGACGAAGCTCGAAGTCGAGCGTGAAGCGAATGAGTTCGCCTCCTGGCTTCTGATGCCACTCGACGATTTCCGAAAGCAGATCGCACCTAGGGACAAGCCCGACTTCGATGCGATCGGTAGCTGCTCCGACCGCTATGAGGTGTCATTGGTCGCCGCGGTATTGAGATGGCTCAGATATACCGAACGGAGGTCGATCTTCGTCACATCGGTCGACGGGTACGTCAAATGGGCGTGGTCTAGCGACGCGGCTTTCAAGAGCGGGGTCTTCATCCGGACGAGCCGTGGTGATCCGGTCGAACTTCCCGCTGGATCCGCAGTACGGCAGGAACAGTTCACGCCAGAAACTCGCAGCGGCGTCGATCATCCCGTCGGGGTATGGTTCAATCAAGCGGCACGGGAGCATTCGTTCTGGAGCGACAAGTACGAAACGGCCTACACGCTTGTGCATCTCGCCGACGCCGAGCCTAAATTATGGGCCGAAGGAAAACCGCTCGAAGACACGTATGAACGCTTCGAGCGCGGCAGCTCAGAGTTGCCCCGGTGACATCAACGCACCAGCCGTCCCTTTAACCGCCGCGGGCTACATCCTTGCGCGTCACTCGATCCCCTCTGCAAGCAGCAGCCAGTATTGCTGTTCTTTCTGACGCTATCTATTTAGCGCGTCGCCGGTGGGTAGCACCCCGCAGCCTCACAATTTCCTCCAGCAATGCGACGACCTTATCGGCGTCCGCGGGCGTGCCATCCCAGATCGCGATCGCCTTCTCCGAGATGCGTCTTCGATCACGGTCTGATCGAGACGGGGATACGGCAGATGAAAACGGAATGTCTAAAGTCATGCAAATTATGCTGACATTTGAACTGTACGTCTTGAAATTTCCTGCCACGATACGGCTCGTTTGACTTTGATTAACTAGCGTCGCACGAGCCAGATCTGAAATAGACCACCCGCGCTGCTGCAGTGCAGATCGCATTTCTCCCACAAGTTTGATCCGCTGCTGCGTTGTTATTTTCATGCAAAATTGCATAATTAAGGAACGAGCGATTGGCAACAGCGCCATATGCGGGCCCGGGATTTCGGCGTATACATTCGAGGCGGGAGAGGCGAATGGACTGGAAAAGAAACAGGGTAGTCGCCGTAAACGTAGGTGTCGGGCCGACCATCATGCTGCATAGTGGGGCATGGTTTGACTTCTGTGCGCCGGCCGACAGTCAATTCACCATCGAGGACATCGCGCACGGCCTTTCGAACATCTGCCGCTACTCTGGACAATGCCGCAGCTTCTATTCCGTGGCAGAGCACAGTCTTCTCGTTAGCGAGGTGGCTGCGGGCTGCGAGTTTGAGGCCCTGCTTCACGATGCGGCGGAAGCCTTCCTCGGCGATATTACTCGGCCGCTGAAGCAGATGCTGCCGGAATTCAAAAGGATCGAGGCGGAGGTCGAGCGCGCTATTCTGGATCGGTTCGGGGTGGTGGGACCCATTCCGCCTCAGGTGAAGCAGGCCGATCTGCGTGTCCTTGCGGCCGAGCAACGCCAGATAATGCCCGAGGGCACGGACGGTTGGGTGCGCGGGCAGAAAGTCGAGCCGGCGCCAGTCGTCGTCCAATATTTACCGCCAGACGAGGCCAAGACGGCGTTTTTGGATCGTTTTGAGCGCCTGCGACAGGACTATGCGCAACGCAAGGTCCAATAACGCCTCGCAGTGGACTTCGGTGAAAATCAGCGTTCATTGTGGACGCCGTACGGCAGGTGCCTTAGCTCAATCCTTCCCGTTGAACCAAACGTTCCTTCTTGGCGTAAGGAGTATCATCATGTCCTTCAGGAAGGATCACTCGCTGGACGAACTCGCGAAGGTCGGCAATGTGGCCCAGTTCGTGAGTTTTTCTCCATCGACCGGCGGCGCGGAACAGCAGTTCAGCCGAGTGGCGGGGTTTGAACCCAACCATGCGTTCCCGACGACCAGTGACGCGATCTCCGCACTATTGGCCGCAAGCCCGGACGGCACGATCAATCTAAGGAGTTTCACGCCCGATAGCCCCCGCAGCCGAGATTTTCACTACGGCATATCGAGTGCCGACGAAGCGACAACAATTGTCAGCCGCTTGTCGAACGAGGGCCTTTTCGTCATCGCAAACGAGACAGTAGATGTCGCAGACGGAGGCGTGTCCGGTGTCATTCAGGGAGGTGTCATTGAATTTGCGCCGGACGATACGCCGCGCTGCGTCGAAAAGGCCGGTACGGCATCACTTCCGCTAGAACTTGGTTTGCGCATCCTCAAGTCCGTATACGGATTTGCGCCGGATCTGGTGGACGCCGGACGTGGGCGCCTCGAATTTAGCATACATCCAAAGCCGCGCGGCTGGCGGAAGACCCACACCTTGATGTGGGAGTACGAGGCCTCGGATAGCCCGCCTGGCACCAGCAATTTGGTTTGGCCCAACCGGTTCAGCCGTCACATAGGCGACAAGGCGTTTGGCCTTCTTGTCGCGCATGCCGTCGGGCTTCCGGTCCCGCGTACCAGTGTGTTGGCGCGTCGCGTCGCACCTTTCACATTTGGCGCGGAGACGGGATCTTTCGAGGTCTGGACCAGGACCTGCCCGATCGAACAGGAGCCAGGTCGCTTCACGACCGTAAAGGGGTGGATAGATCCTTTCTCGTTGTTGTCTCGCGAGGATCAAGATGGGCAATCGATCGCTTCGGTGCTGTCGCAATCCGCCGTCAAGGCCAGGTTTTCGGGCGCAACGATCACAGATCGTGACGGGAATGCTGTCGTCGAGGGCGCGCGGGGCGAAGGCGATCTGTTTATGCTTGGCCAGCGCCTGCCAGAAGAGTTACCGCGAAGCGTCGTCGATGACGTCCGAGTTCTCTATGCTCAGGCCTCCAGAAGCCTTGGAGCAACGCGATTCGAATGGGTTCACGATGGTGACCGTGTTTGGATAGTTCAGTTGCACAAGGGGGCAACATTGAGTGACGCGACGACCCTTGTGCCGGGTGAACCTGCGCGATGGGCCGTCTTCGAAGTGTCGAAAGGCTTAGAGGCACTCCGTCGCTTTCTTGACGATCTTCCTGCGGACGTCGGCGTACGCGTCGAGGGCGAGATCGGACTGACCAGCCACGTCGCCGATCTGCTGCGCAAGGCCCGAAGGCCTGCCCGGATCGTGAGGCCGGACCTGAAGGCGGCCTAAGGGCCGTCATCCGGACTGGATCCTGGGCGCCTCCACAACTCGGTTGAAACGCCCTTCTCGAAGGAATGGACCGCGACAACGTGATCCGCAATGTCCTTCACACCTCCAGGCACCACCAATTCGACTATGGAGTTGGCCAGATTTCTCTTCTTACGCCATTCCTCGAAAGGATAGTCGGCAATGGACGAGAACGTATTGCGGCCGCGCGGTTGGGGATTGTAGAGCGTCGCCCCACTATTGATCGGACTAAGCTGGACAGTTTCTCTATGGGCCTTCAGGAGAGATTGGGTGTCAACCGTAAGAACGGTCTGCGGCCTGCCCCTGTATGCCTTGGCGCCCAATAGAGTCCGTAGCCTGTCCCTTGACAGCCAAAAGAAGGATCTGTCGTTCAATAGCTCAAACCATTCCTTTGGCGTAATATCCGGATCGAGACATTTCTCGAGGGCGGACGCCGTCATCGGTTTGTTGTCCCGGATGATCGCACCCTCCAAGCCGTCAGCGGTGACCTTCACGGACTCTGGGCGTCGTTCGGATTCGATAGCGGTGCGGGCCATGCCTGTGACCTTGTAAAGGTCCAGGAGCGCGGTTGCGCTCAGCAAGCCATGCTTCTTGATGGATTCCCAGCTTCCCGCCTCCGCCATATGCCAGAGTCGCGGGAAATTGTTGGTCAGATCTGCTTCGTTCAACGCCAGTTCCTCCGGTCGATCACGCCGCCGCGTTCGAACCTCGTCGAGACCAGACTGACGGGCGCGTTAGCCACTTTTTCCACCAACGCAATGAACTCCCGCGTCTCATCGGTCAATTCGTCGAAGCGGTCCGCTTTCCTGTTCTCGATACTGATGTAATCGGAGAACGAGAGCGCGATGTCCGTCGCGCCGTTCAGAACGGCGGATCGTCGCAGTTGCTCCCAGTCAAATTCGGCGACGCGCCGCTGATTGCCCGACACGGATCCGACCTCGGTGCGGAGGATTTCCTCGTATGGCACGCCCGACCGTTCGGACACGATCTTGAAGTCGATCGGGATGTCCATCGGACCGGACTCGCCGCCGACGCGGATCGGATAGCGTCGCACAACCATGACGACCTTCCTGACCCGAGATGATGCGACACCTGCGTCAGCGATACATCCCGACGCTGTCGTCTCGCGCGCGGTGACGTGTGGATAGCTACCGTGCAGCAGACTGAGATCCGTCCCTTGCGTCCCTTCGAGCATGATCTTCGCACCCGAACTATAAGCATCCTCCAATTCGCGACCGACGGATCCTACGAACGGCAGTAGATCCGGATGATGCTTCGCCAGTCTGACGGGACCACCGAGGAGCGGCTTCTCGCCGCGATTGAGGATCTTCCGCGCCAGAGCTGAGCCGGCGCCTTGTTTTGTCGATCCAATCGTACCAAGGCCGCCTTCCGAGCTTTCGAATTCGACGTCCCAGTCCTCAATGACGAGCGCCTGCTCGTCGATGACCACGCGTCCTGCTGCGCCGCACTGCGCGATCTCCCGCAGCATGATCGTGGGTCTGATCGTCGATCCCGCAGCAATGAGAAGCTTGGCATCCGTATTAGACTGGGTCCCCGACGGGAGCTGGCGATAGTTATACTTTGGATACGCTACGTTGTGGCCTGCATTCGGACCACCAACCCGCATGAGCACGTCGTATCCGCCGGCTAGATGCGCGCAGATATGTCCCTTGCCTTCGCTGCCATACTGGCCGCTCACGATCACGTCTACGCACTGCTCCGCGGTCCGAGGATGAAGGCCGAGCCCGGCAACCGCCAGGGCCAGGAGCGAAGGAGGCTCACAATTGACATTTTCGACGATGCGATCGGCAATGCGGTCCAGACCCCAAACCTGGCTTTCGGTGGGGTCAGATCGCACGACATCATACGGAACAGCCTGATCAGATGAACCGGCGCGCTTGTCGTAACGCTCCTTCGCGACCTCGTATGGGACAGAGACGTGTATGTGAACGAACTTGGAGCCATACTCCTGCCGGAGATGCCGAACCTGTGCTGCAATGCGCACCGAGTCCACGATGATTACATCGTGGGTGGCTTCGTGCTGCTGCACATACCTGGCAATGCCGTCGCGAACCCAAGTCCCTTCGGTTTCGGCGTCAAGACGTTTTCCGGTGTCGATCAATGCCTGTCGCTCGTCCGCCGCGCCGGCGTCGAACAATAGCTGGCGGGTAGAAATCCGGTGCGCCTTGAAACGCGCGATGAATTCTTGCGCAAGGGCGGATTTTCCGGACGCGACAGGCCCGGAAATCGCGATCAGATACTTCACGAGAACGCCCCCCAATCGAACTGGCCTCTCTTCTTAGTCTCGTTCGGCCAAGCTTCCTTTTTTGGGTATATTAGATCACGGGGAAGCAACTCAAGCCCTCCGAAATCGAAATTGATCTATCTTTAGGTGCAGTCTTGATAGCGGACCCTTGGCTCACGCTTCATGGCTTGGCTAGGACTTCCGCTTTCAAGATTGGCCGCTGCAGGTTGATTGCTGACTTCGTTCACCTGGGTGAATGCTTATTTCGCAACACCAACGTTTAGCTGAGGCACCTTACAGAGCTCACGGTAGAGCGCTTCAACTGGAAACTCCCCGTATGCGTCAGCCACCGATTTTGATCCGTGGCCGGTCATTGCCTCAAGAATGTCCTTCGCCAGGCCGTGGCGGCGCCCGAGCGTTTTCATCCGGTGGCGCCAAGAATGGCTCGGAGAAATACGCGGGTCGGTGATGCCGAGCTGCCGGACGAACCGTCCAATGACCTTCGTCCCATTGCCCCCACGCTTTCCGAATTTATCTGGCGACAACTCAGGAAATATGGGGCCCGCCTTTTTCTGAAGGGCGAACTTCAGAAACCCGCTCTTATCTAGGGCTGGGTGGACCGGGATAATGCGCTCAGATCCCGCCGTCTTTACTGAGCCGGCCTCGGGCATGATCTTGATGCACCAGATGCCATCGATCTCGACTACGTCCTCGCGACGCAGTTGGCAGATCTCAGACACGCGCGCTCCGGAATAAGCTCCGATCCACGGCACCCAACGCTTCACCGGATCGGAAGACGCCATCGCAGCAGTAAGAACAATTTTGGCCTCTTCGTCTGTGAAGCTGCGCTTTTTCTCATTCTGCTTGCTTCGAGTGTCGAGCGAGATGCCGTCCGCAACATTCGAATTAAGCTTCTTGTTGGCGACGCCCCACTGGAGAATTGCCCGAACCGGCGCGAGTTTGGCATCCTGGATCGTCTTGGGCCGAAGACCTTCAGTTAACATGGCTTCTTTCCAGCGAACCATGTCGTCGCCAGTAAGCGCCCGAGCATTGTCATGCTTTAAGAACGCGACCAGCTGTTTCACGACGCGCGACCATTCATACAACGTTTTCTCAACAGGACGGCGCTCTTTAGCCCAACCATCAACCAGATCGCTGAATGCGAATGGCTCTTGAGAGTGCAACGAAGCGAAGATAGGCGAGCTGCTCGCTGCGATAGGCACTGCCGCACTAACGCCTTGTGCCAGCTGCTGCAAAGCGATACTGGCCCGCTGAACTGCAGCTCCGATCGCCCGAGCCAGTATCCTGTTGTCGTTACCAGCCAACCGATGGCCAAGATTTGACGCGCAGCTGTCGGCCCATTCCAGGCACCACCGCTCCATTTCTCGGACTCGTAGTTCATCCCTATCAAGAACGATGTCAGCGTTGTTGTAGAGGAACTCGTAATTCGCCGAGATCAGACTGGGCTGAAAAAGCCGGAGACCTAAGTCCACGCGCCAATCAGTTTGCTGGCTCGGATTTTCCAGGTATCGCTGCAACCATCGGTCATAGAACGGCGCTGCCAAATGGTGCGCCTCACGCTCGGTCAGACTCTTCTCGCCTGACCTAAGGTTGGCCCATTTCGCCTCGATTTCAGCCAAGGCGGCGGCGTGCTTCACTTTCGCTAAAGCGGGATCCTTTGTCCCGAGCGTACGGAGCTCCTCTCGCTTTCCCACAAGCTTGATGAGCTCGTCTGGGACGCGTTTTCGCAACCAATAGATGCCCGTTTTGGGATGCTTGAAAGGACGAGACATGGCGAGAGGCATTGTGTATCACCCGTGTGTATCACCGGGTAGCTCTCAAGTCATTGTTTTTGCTGGATTGTCTTTGGCGCCAAAGGCTTGGGAAGCCGATGGTGCCCAGGGGCGGGATCGAACCACCGACACTGCGATTTTCAGTCGCATGCTCTACCAACTGAGCTACCTGGGCGCCGCCCGCGGCGAACCGGGGGAGCGGCCGGTTTATAGTCAGGCAAATCGGCGCTGTCCACCCGCATGACAGCGATTTTACAGAGAGAATTTCGCCGTCAAAACAACGCCAAGCAACGGGCCGTCACGGCCCGCGGGCGATGCGCCTATTCGCCGTCCTCGTCATCGGTCGGGCGGCCTGGAATCGCGTAATTGCCCGACAGCCAGCGATTGAGATCGACATCGCGGCAGCGCTCCGAGCAGAACGGTTTTGACGCCGCGACCGATGGCTCGTCGCAGATCGGGCAGGGTTTGGCGCGCGGCACCACGTTGTCCTTGGCCTTAACTGGCATTCAACCAGCCGAACCGGATCGGGAACCCCTCGCCGGCGAGCAGCGTGGTGGTTTCATAGAGCGGCAGGCCGACCACGCTCGTATAGGAGCCGACCATCTTCACCACGAAGGAGCCGGCAATGCCCTGGATCGCATAGCCACCGGCTTTGCCGCGCCATTCGCCGGAGCCGATATAGGTGTTGATGTCGTCTTCGGTCAGCCGCTTGAAGCGGACGCGGGTCTCGACCAGCCGCTGGCGAAAGCCTTCTTTCGGCGTCACCAGGCAGATCGAGGTGTAGACGCGGTGGTTGCGGCCGGACAGCAGCCGCAGGCATTGCGAGGCTTCGTCTACAAGCTCCGCCTTGGGCAGGATGCGGCGGCCGACCGCGACCACGGTGTCGGCCGCGAGGATGAACGACCCGCGCAACTCGTCATCGAGCTGGACCGATTTCAGCGCGGCATCCGCCTTGGCGCGGGCCAGGCGATTGGCGCAGGCGCGCGGCAGCTCACCGCGCTTCGGCGTCTCGTCCACATCGGCCGGCCGCAGCGCATCGGGCTCGATGCCGGCCTGACCCAGCAGGCTGACACGGCGGGGCGAACCGGAGGCGAGAACGAATTTGGGACGGCCGAGCATGCGAGGCGATGATCCTGAAATTGCGGCCGGAACCTATCGGATGCCCCCTGCTTCGACAACCGCGGAAGCTGTTCCACGGGAGGTGAGATGGTGGGACTGAATGCGGCCGCGAGACGAGCAGTTCTTTCTTTTCCTTCCCCGGAGCGAAGCGACTGGGGAGGGTGGCTTGAAGCGAGCGTTCAGCGAGCTTCAAGACGGGTGGGGTGCTGCCACAAACGCTGACGTCACGTGTGTTCAACCGGGATGATAATCGACACTTTGGACCGGGATGATGGTCGACAGTTTTTGGCTTGGTTCCGGGTCAGGCGGGCGGTACGCATTCTCGCGTGGCGGACCGAATCTACGGAAGACACGCAGCCGGTCGATCAGCCCGATATCGTAGTCGCAGAAGCGCACGATATGGTCGCCGGTTTCGAGCTCGGCGATGCCGACCAGCTCCCCCACCAGCGCCAGGCTGATAAAAACGGGCTGCTTGTGCCAGATGATCTCGCCGCTGCTGCGGATCCGCCGGATCTCGTGATCGGCGTCATACCAGGGATCCTCGAGACGATCCGGCATCCGTCGCGTCGATGCCGTGTAAAGATCGGCCGGAGGGACCTGACCGATCGCCTCGTGCGGTCGCTCGTCATTGTAGTGCGCCCTGAAGGCGTCGAACCGGGCCTGCTGCTCTGCCGCAGTGGCGGCCGGTGGTCGGGACGTCTGCCGCTTCAATGTGCGATGCATGCGTTCGTGGCGACCGTTTTCCTGCGGCGAGGCCGGATGCACGAAGTGCGGCACAATGCCGAGTTTGAGCCACCACGCCGACAGCCGGGTCAGTCCACCCGCGCCGTTGGAGCCGAACGGCGCGCCATTGTCGCTGCGGATCGCCAGGGGCAGACCATGGCGCTGGAACACCGCGGTCAATGCCTGGCGCGTGCCGTCGATCGTCATCGGCACGATCTGCACACCAAGCAGATAGCGGCTCGCGCTGTCGGTCAGCGTGAGTGGATCGACCCGCGTGCCGTCACCGGTGCGGAACCAGCCTTTGAAGTCGATCGCCCATTCGTCGTTGGCCACATGGACGGCAGTGAACGGCCGTTGTTGATCGAGCGGGCGCCGGCGTCGCCTGACCGGTGCGATCAATCCGGCCTGCTTCAGCAGGTCGCCGATCGTCGAGGCTGCCGGCCACGCCTGTTCCGGATGGCGACGCTCCAGTATCGCCAGAAGCTTGCGCGGCCCCAGATGCGGAAATCGCCGGCGCAGGGCCACGATGCTCTCGACCCGTGCCGGATCGGTCCGATGCGGACACTGCAACGGCGCATGTGAGCGATCGACAAACCAGTCGCCCACCCCGCTATCGCGGCGTCTGCGCCATTCGTAAAACGTGTCCCGGCCAATGCCGTAGCGACGGCACAACTCCGTCACGCTCCAGTTCCCGCTGGCGTAATCCGACAGCATCCGAACGCGTTCTTCCATACGACAGGTCTCCACGAAAGGCATCGGCGGTCCTCCCTCCGATGCAATCTGACCTGTCGACCATCATCCCGGTCTAATCTGTCGGGAATCTACCCGGATTGTACCGTGGGGAGAGACCCCACCCGGCGCTACGCGCCACCTATGGCGGACGAATTCGTCCGCCAGACCCCACTGCGCCGCTACGCGGCTTGAGGGAGGGAAACTATGGCTTCGGCCGCGAAAACCGCTTCTTTATCCGCAGCATCAACCCATCCATCACCTCCCGATACGCCGCGAGTTTCTGTTCGCGATTGCCTTGCGTATCCGTGGGATCCACCGTCGGCCAGTATTCCACATCCGCCGCCATGGTCCGCGTCAGTTCCAGCGCCTTGTGATGCGCTTCGGGCGACAAGGTGATGATGAGATCGAAATTCATCCCCTCCCAGTCCTCGAGTTCCTCGAAGGTCATGGGCCGGTGTTTCGACAGATCCTGTCCCATCTCGGCCATCACGGCGACGACGAAGGGATCGAGCTCGCCCTTCTTCACGCCGGCCGAGCGGACATAGAGTTTTTGCGGAAACATCTGCTGCAGGAGGCTCGCGGCCATCGGCGAGCGGACGCTGTTCTGCCCGCAGGCAAACAGCACGGATTGTGGCGTTCGCACGACGGGCGGCGCCGACAAGCCTTAACCCTTCCAGTGCAGGACGGAGATGAGGGTGAAGAGCCGCCGCGAGGTCTCGAAATCGACGCGGACCTTGCCGGCCAGGCGTTCCTGCAGCGTGCGCGAGCCTTCGTCATGGATGCCGCGGCGGCCCATGTCGATGGCTTCGATCTTGTCCGGCGTCGCGGTGCGGATGGCCTGATAGTAGCTGTCGCAGATCATGAAATAGTCTTTCACGATCCGGCGGAACGGCGTCAGCGACAGCAGATGCGCAACAACCGGCGTGCCGTCTTCCTTGCGGATGTCGAACATCAGCCGCGAGCCGGTGATGCCGATATGCAGCGTGTAGGGACCGGCCACCGCGCCTTCCGGCGCAAACAGGTTTTCCTCGATCAGGTCGTAGATCGCGATGGCGCGCTCATGCTCGATATCCGGCCCGGAACGGCCGATCGACTCCTCATCGAGCGTCACCGCCACGATGCGATTGTTGGTGTCGTTCCCGGCTGCGGAGGAATCGGTCATTGCAGATTGAGACGTAATCCAACTGAACGTGCGTGGGCATCCAGACCTTCGGCCTTGCCCAGCGTCATCGCAGCCGGTCCCAGCGCTCGCAGCTGATCCGGCCCGCACTTCAGGATCGACGTTCGCTTCATGAAGTCAAGCACGCCGAGGCCCGACGAGAACCGCGCCGAGCGCGCCGTGGGCAGCACATGGTTGGAGCCGCCGACATAATCGCCGATGGCTTCCGGCGTATGGCCGCCCAGGAAAATAGCGCCGGCATTGCGGATTTTGGCCGCAAAGGCCTCGGGATCGGCGGTCATGACCTCGAGATGTTCCGCGGCGATGGCGTTGGCCAGCGGCACGGCGTCGTCAAGTTGTCGCACCAGAATGATGGCGCCGAATTCTTCCCATGAGGCGCGGGCGATATCGGCGCGCGGCAGCGTGGTGAGCTGGGCCTCGACGGCGAGCGCGACATCATCGGCCAGGCGCGTGCTGTCGGTAATCAGGATCGACTGCGCATTGGTGTCGTGCTCCGCCTGGGCCAGCAGGTCGGCGGCGATCCAGTTGGCATTGGCGGTGTCGTCGGCAACCACCAGCACTTCCGAAGGGCCGGCGATCATGTCGATGCCGACGCGGCCGAACACCTGGCGCTTGGCCGCGGCCACATAGGCATTGCCGGGGCCGACGATCTTCGCCACCGGGGCAATGGTATCGGTGCCATAAGCGAGCGCCGCCACGGCCTGTGCGCCGCCGACACGATAGATTTCCGAGACACCGCCGAGCTGCGCTGCGGCCAGCACTAGCGGATTGAGCTTCCCATCCGGCGACGGCACCACCATCACCACGCGATCGACGCCGGCGACCTTGGCCGGCACCGCATTCATCAGCACCGAGGATGGATAGGCTGCGGTGCCGCCGGGCACATACAGGCCGACGGCTTCGACGGCGCTCCAGCGCCAGCCGAGCTCGACGCCGGCTTCATCGGTAAAGCGCTCGTCCTTCGGCATCTGGCGCTTGTGGAACAGCTCGATCCGGTCGCGCGCGAAGCGCAGCGCATCCACGGTCTCGCTGTCGCAGGCGGCCACGGCGGCATCGATCTCGGCGGGCGTGACGCGCAGGCCGGAGGCCTGCAGATCGAGCCGGTCGAACTTGCGGGTGGCCTCCAGCAACGCCTCGTCCCCCGCGCGGCGACATCATCGACGATGGCCCGGGTCGCCGCCTCGATATCGGCGGCAACCTCGCGCTTCATAGCGAGGAAGGCTTTGAATTGCTGAGGAAAATCAGCGCTGGCGGCATCAAGGCGAAGTGGCATTGTGGTATCCCGGCGAAGCCCGACAGCGGCCTCCCCTGCTCAATGGCGCGGGGGATGGATGGCGTCAAGGCTGGGGGCAACGGAACGCCGCGGCGTCTTAATCCCTCCCCCTTGCGGGGAGGGTGGCCGGCCCCCTTGGGCCGGTCGGGTGGGGGTGCCCCAGGTGACGTCAGAGTTTGGGGCAGCACCCCACCCGTCACTCGCTGCGCTCGTGCCACCCTCCCCGCTGCGCGGCTTCGCCGCTTGAGGGAGGGAAAAGAAGCTACGCCTCCAGGTCCGACGCCTCTTCCTCGCCACCCAGCTCGTCCGGCCCCAAATCTGCCAGCTCGCATTCCAGGCATTCGACATCGAGCCGCAGCGCGCCGCGGCCGTCGAACAGCAGCAAGGCGTTGCCGCCCGGCGCTTCGTTTTCGTTGAATTCGATGCCCAGCATCGTCAGCGCCACATCCCCGCTTGCGAGATCGATGTTGCGGGACTTGCAGGCCAGCACGCGATCGAAGCGCAGCGCCGAGATCAACCGGCGCGGCTCCATCTCGCCTGAGATCGTCTGGTCCCAGTCGAGCCGGTTCATGCCGATCACCAGACGCTTCTCGGCAGGCCGCCAGACGATATCGGCCACAACAACGCTGGCGTCCTGCACATGCGCGGAGATCACCGCGAGGTCGTCCGCATCCATGGCTATGAGTTTGCGTCGCCCCGTCACGATGTCCCCCAAAATCCGTCATTGCGAGGAGCCACTTGGCGACGAAGCAATCCAGAATCCAACGAAGAAAGAACTGGATTGCTTCGTCGCTGCGCTAAAGGGAAAGCGAAGGCTTTCCCTGACCTTGCAATGACGAGGTTATGATGGCGCTATCCGCTAATCCGCTCGATCTGCGCGCCGCAGGCCGATAGCTTCTCTTCCAACCGCTCGAAGCCGCGGTCGAGATGATAGATGCGGTTGACCATGGTCTCGCCTTCGGCGACGAGGCCGGCGATCACCAGCGACACCGACGCGCGCAGGTCGGTCGCCATCACGGGCGCGCCACGCAATTTGCCGATGCCGTCGATGGTGGCGGTCTCACCGTCGAGATGAATGCGCGCGCCAAACCGGGCCAGCTCTTGCACATGCATGAAGCGGTTCTCGAAAATGGTCTCGGTGATGTGCGACGCGCCCTTGGCCGTCGTCATCAGCGCCATCAGCTGCGCTTGCAGGTCGGTCGGGAAACCGGGGAACGGCGCCGTTGCAACGTCGACCGCCTTGATGCCGGCGCCGTTGCGCGTGATGCGGATGCCTTCGTTATTCGGCGTCACCGTCGCGCCGGCCTCGACCAGCACATCGAGCGCCGCCTGCAGCAGCTCCGGACGCGCGCCGGACAGCTGCACATCGCCGCCGGTCATCGCGACCGCCATGGCATAGGTGCCGGTTTCGATGCGATCCGGCAGCACGGTGTGGCGGGCGCCATGCAGCCTGGCGACGCCCTTGATGGTGATGGTCGGGGTGCCGGCGCCGGTGATATCAGCGCCCATCTTGTTCAGGCAGTCGGCGACATCGACGATTTCGGGTTCGCAGGCCGCATTGGTGATGACCGTGGTGCCCTTCGCCAAGGTCGCCGCCATCAGCGCCACATGGGTGCCGGACACGGTGACCTTCGGGAAATCGATCTCGGCGCCGGTGAGGCCGCCGGGCGCCTTGGCGATCACGTAGCCGCCATCGATGGTCAGTTCGGCGCCGAGTTTTTCCAGCGCCATGATGAGCAAATCCACCGGGCGAGTGCCGATGGCGCAGCCGCCGGGCAGCGAGACCTTGGCCTCATGCATGCGCGCCAGAAGCGGCGCGATCACCCAGAACGACGCGCGCATGGTCGAGACCAGCTCATAGGGCGCCGTGGTGTCGATGATGTTCTTGGCGGAGATATGCAGGGTCTGGCCCTGATATTCGTGGTCGCCCGGGCGCTTGCCGGCCGACATGATGTCGAGGCCGTGATTGCCCAGGATGCGCTGCACCTGCGCGACATCGGCGAGGCGCGGCACGTTGTCGAGGATCAGCGTCTCGTCGGTCAGCAGAGCTGCAATCATCAGTGGCAGCGCGGCGTTCTTCGCCCCCGAGATCGGGATCGTGCCATTGAGTTTATTGCCGCCGACGATGCGAATGCGATCCATACTGATTCCCGCTGAATGCTGAGCGCCCTATATAGGGCATGACGCCCACCCCGCGCAAAAGCTTCGCATTTACGGCTTTTCGATGGGAACTCCCTCTTTGTTCTCCCTCTCCCGCAAGCGGGGGAGGGAAAACCAGCGGCCGAGCCCGTTCAGGCCACCCCACCGCCCAGCGGCCGGAATTTCCGCACCGCCAGGAATGTCACCACCACGAAGGCCACCAGCACAACGCCCTGCACGATGGCGAAAGGCGGCTCCGCGGGCGGCACGCTTGGCGCCAAGGCATGCAGCACCGGCACTTTCAGGAAGCTCTGGATCACCAGCACGAAGATGTTGAGGTAGAGCGAGGTCATCGCCGTGACCACATAGATCCAGCGCCATGAGCCCGTGAGCTTGCGGCCGTACAGCGCGACGCAGGCGATCGCCAGCAGCAGCAGCGAAATGATGCCGATCACATGGGACGGCAGCAGTTTCTCGACCGGGAAGAAGAAGCCGGTGACGCTGGTGAGGATGGTGGTCAGCAGGAAGATGCCGGTCCAGCCGGGCATCGGCCGCGACGTGAGCAGACCGACCATGGCGATGAGGCCGGTGACGATGCCGATCAGGCTGATGACCACATGCAGCAGCGTGAAGGTCGCGAGACTCATACCCAGAACCATGATGCACCCCTGCGTTAGAACGCCTCAAATCTAGGGTGCGGACATGACATTTGGCAATGTTGAAGCGAGCGGCATTTGCATCAATTAACGGCCGTTTGCGCGACGTCAGTCATAGCGCGGGATCGGTCCGTTATGCGGGGTCATGCGATCGGACAGATCGAACATCACCTCGTCCACATAGCACCAGCCCCAGCCTTCCGGCGGATCATAGCCCTCGATGATCGGGTGTTTGGTGGCGTGAAAATGCTTGGTGGCGTGCTTGTTCGGCGACTGGTCGCAGCAACCGACATGGCCGCAGGTCCGGCAGATGCGCAGATGCAGCCAGGGACTGCCGATCTTGAGGCATTCCTCGCAGCCGAGCGCGCTCGGAGTGACGTCGCGGATGCCGGAGACATGGGTGCATCGGATCGTCATCGCATTCTCCTACAAAGTCGGCCGCGCGCTATCGCCGAGAAAGCCGTGCAGCGCCGCCACCACCTGCGCGCCTTCGCCGATGGCGCCGCCGACGCGCTTCACCGAGCCCGACCGCACATCGCCCACCGCATAGACGCCGGGCACCGTGGTCTCCAGCGCCTGTACCGCACGGCCATCGGTGGGCATGCCAGTGATGACAAAGCCGCCGCGATCCAGCGTCACGCCGCAATCGGCAAGCCAGTCGGTGGCGGGATCGGCGCCGACGAAGAGGAAGAGATTGCGGATCTCCGACGTTTCGTCCTCGCCGGACAGGCGGCTGCGCAATGTCACCCGCGACAGGCCCGCTTCCGTATCGCCATCCAGCGCGACGACTTCGGTGTTGAAGACGAGTTCGATATTGGCCGTGGATTCGATGCGGTCGATCAAATAGCGCGACATCGACGCCGCCAGCCCGCCGCCGCGGATCACCATCCGCACCTTCGCCGCCTGCGACGCCAGAAACACCGCCGCCTGCCCGGCCGAATTGCCGCCGCCGACCAGGATGATCTCCTGCTCCTTGCACAGCCGGCCCTCGATGGGCGACGCCCAGTACCAGACGCCGCGGCCTTCGAAATCGGACAGCCGATCGATGTCCGGCCGGCGATAGCGGGCGCCCGATGCGATCACGATGGCGCGCGCCTTTAGCACCTCGCCATCGTCCAGCGCCAGGCCGAACAGGCCGTCGGTCCGCGCGCAATCGAGCTGCCCCACGGTGACGGGAATCATCACCTCGGCGCCGAATTTCTGCGCCTGGTTGAAGGCCCGCGCCGTCAGCGCATGGCCGGAAATGCCGGTGGGAAAGCCGAGATAATTCTCGATCCGCGCGCTGGCGCCGGCCTGGCCGCCAAAGGCGCGGGAATCGCAGACCGCGATCGACAGCCCCTCGGAGGCGCCATACACCGCCGTCGACAACCCCGCTGGGCCGCTGCCGACAATGGCCACGTCATAGACCTTGTCCTTGTCCATCGGCCGCAGCATGCCCATGGCGTGGGCCAGTTCGGACAGCGACGGGTTCTTCAGCACCGCGCCATCCGGCACCACCACCAGCGGCAGCTCCTGCGGCGACGGCGCATAGCGCGCGACCACGTCGGCAGCGTCCTTGTCTGCCTGCGGATCCAGCAGGTGATAGGGATAGCCATTGCGCGTCAGAAAACCTTGCAGCCGCACCATGTCGCTGGCCACCGGCGAGCCGATCAGCGCGGGACCACCGACGCCGCCCTGCAGGAGATTGACCCGGCGCAGGATCAGCGCCCGCATGATGCGCTCTCCGAGATCGGCCTCGGCCACCAGCAGCGCGCGCAAGCGCTCGGGAGGAATCAGCAGCGTCTCGACATCGCCCTCGGCGCGGCCATCCACCAGCGCCATGCGGCCGGAGAGCTGGCCGATCTCGGCCAGAAACTGGCCTGCGCATTGATCCGCCACCGGCGACACATGACCGAAGCCGTCGCGCTGGGTGACGCAGACATGGCCGGACAACACCACGAACATGCCGGGACCGGGCTTGCCGGTCTCGAACAGCATGTCGCCGTCCTTATAATGCACGACATCGCCGAACCGGCGCATCCGCTCGATCTCGGCCGATGTGAGCGCGGGAAAGGTCTGGTCATAACGCGGCGTCAGCATCGCCGCCTTTTTGTGCTCGGGGATGCTGTTCGGGTCCAAGGTTTTGAGGTCCATTGGGGGTCTCGCCTGCGCGCTGAATGGGGCCGATTATTCCCGGTCGGGCTCGTCTTGTCTTGAACGCTTGTCCGCGTCGCTATCAGGCTCCGATGACACCCCGGCCTCGGCGGCGGCGAGATCGGCACGGCCGCGCAGCTGGGATTTCCGTTTTTTCAGATTATCCCGCAGCGCCTGCCGCAAGCGGGCCTGGCGGGCTTGGTCGCGTTCGTTCAGCGTGGGAGGACGGTCGGCCATCGGACAAGCTTCGCATAACGGGCTGAATGCGGGAATGTCCCCGCGGTTCTAGCACCTCTAGCACCCCGGACGGCCGCGAATAAAACAGGTTTACGGGCGCCACGAGGCTGAAATCGCGGGCGGAACCGGTGCGGATGCGCGATCCCGTACAAATCCTTCATAATGATGCCGCCAGAGGCCGTCTCGCGCTTGCACCAGCGCAGATCGTGTGGCACAGAACGCCTCGCTTGGCGGGCCGCCCTTGAGGCCGATTCCCGCAATCAGCACGCTGCCGTAGCTCAGTGGTAGAGCACTCCATTGGTAATGGAGAGGTCGACAGTTCAATCCTGTCTGGCAGCACCATTTATTTGCACCTGCTTTGTTGGCCGGTCGACAATCGAAGCATCCAGATATCAAGCGCCGAAAAGCTGGCCGCCATCGCGAGTCCTGCGCGTCGGCGAAAGAATGGCTGCCGCGCTCTTTCAGGCTACACATGTGAACGAAGCGCGCCTCAATATGAGCAGAGCTGCCGACTCAGTCGCCGCAAGACTGTGGCGACAACGCGCCCGCCAAGAGCAAACAAGACAGCACGCGGTACCTAAAAACCGGTGCGCGATGCGGGGACAGCTATTGGCGCTTTCTTGCGCTTCACGCGTCGATCACAAGAAATCTACCTAGAGCGAAACCAAATCGTTACGGGTTGCTGCAGGGCGCCTGCGGACAGTCGTAAGTCACTGAAAATTAATAGCTCTTTTAGTTTTAATTAATTTGTCGCTAAGGATGATTTTGCGCTGCGTCTCATTCTGTCGGGTTGTAGGCGGCTGTGGCGAATGGGTGACAGCAATTGGTGCAAAACCTGTCTATCTCGACGCCATAGGACGGAGCCCACCAAGCGTGCTTCGGTCTAAAATAGTTTTCTGGAGAAGAAAAAATGAAGAAGTTCCTGCTGGGCACCGCTGCCCTCCTCGCGATGGGCGCTTCGGCTTCGGCCGCTGACCTCGCCGCTCGTCCCTACACCAAGGCTCCGGCTTACGTCGCTGCCCCGATCTACAACTGGACCGGTTTCTACATCGGCGGTCACGTCGGTGGCGCCTTCAACGGCAACAACGGCTTCGGCGGCACCTCGGACAACTCCGACGGTCGCTTCCTCGGCGGTCTGCAGGTCGGCGCTGACTACCAGTTCGCCCCGAACTGGGTGATCGGTGTTGAAGGTCAGTACAGCTGGCTCGGCAACAACAACACGAACGTCGCGTTCGTGCCGGTTGTGAACGGTCCGGTTTCGTCGACCTACAACCTGAACCAGAAGGGTATCGCTTCGGTGACCGGCCGTCTCGGCTACACCTGGGGTCCCGCACTGCTCTACGTGAAGGGTGGTTGGGCCTATCAGGACGTCAGCGAAACGCTGGTTGCTGGCGTTGCCGGCGCTCCGATCGCATTCGACGGCGGCACCAAGAAGAACGGCTACACCGTTGGCGCCGGTCTCGAATACCTGTTCACCCAGAACTGGTCGGGCAAGGTTGAATACCAGTACTACGACTTCGGCAGCACCACCCTGCAGCCGGCTGCGACTGGCCTCGCGACCGCCGTTTCGTCCAAGAACGACACCCACGTCGTCAAGGCCGGCCTGAACTACCGCTTCAACTGGGGTGGCCCGGTTGTCGCGAAGTACTAAGTTTCGCGCCTGATTTCAGGCTCAGACTTGCGGAAAGGCCGGCGGAAACGCCGGCCTTTTTGTTTGCCCACCGCTTTTACGATTCGCTAACCGCACAAGCGCCGTGGCTGCGGAGAGGCCCCACAAGGGTGCCCGCTTACCCGAATGTTAACTCGGTAACGACATACTCTTCACGCGATCCGCCATGAACCACCGCGGACGCGGGGAGCGTCATGACGTTGAAGTCGTTTTTCGGAAAGTTCGGCCGCATGTCGCGTCCGCGCTTTGGCATCCGCGGTAGCCTGTTTGCCGCTTTCGCTGTCATCGCCGGCATGGCGATCCTGATCAGTGCCGGCGCCGGCGCGATTCTCGGCCAGCTCGGCCAGATGATGACCGACCTGAACGGCCGCGACATCCCGAAACTCACCGCCACGCTCGAACTCGCCACCGCCAGCGAAAGCCTGGCCGGCCAGGGCCCGATGCTGCTCGCCTCCGCCAATGTCGAGACGCTGAAAAGGCGCTCCGAGCGCATGCGCGCGACCCATAAGCTCGCCGTCGAAAAGCTCGACGCTATTACCAAGCTCGGCGCAGACAAGGCCGTGGTCGCCGCGCTCGCTGATTCCGTGAAAAATATCGAGGACACGATCCGCAGCCTCGGCGCCGCGACGCAGGAGAAGATCGACACCGCCGTCCAGCACCAGAAGCTTTATGACGCGCTCCGCGCGGCGGCCAACAACTTCGTCAAGAAGGCCGAGCCGGCCATTGCCGATGCGCAGACCGGCATGGACGCCACTTTGCGCGCCGTCGTGTTCTCGGCGGAAGATTCCGGCGAAGCCTCGCGCATCATCGTGCAGATCGGCAATGTGGTCGCTGACACCAACCTGATCTCATCCGATCTGATGGCCGCGCTATCTGCCGGCACGGGTGAAGCGCTCTCGCCTATCGAGGAGAACTTCAAGACGGCGCAGCAGCGCGTGAAAACGAACCTGACGGCGCTTGAAGGCGCTATCAGCAGCATTCCCGAATTGCGCAAGGCCGCCGAGCAGATCCTCGCGCTCGGCAACGGCAAGGAAAGCGTGTTCAAGATCCGCCAGAAGGAGATCGACACGCTCGAATATGGCGAGCTGATCCTCGACGAAACCCGCAAGCTCAATGCCGGCCTCGGCATCAGCGTCAAACAGCTGGTCGAGAAGGTGCGTGTGGAAACCGACGCAGCCACGGCCAATGCGCAAACCACGATCACGCTGTCCACACAGATCATGCTGGCATTGGGCGCGCTGACCCTGATCGGTTCGGCACTGTTCGTCTGGCTCTATGTCGGCCGCAGCATCCTGCGCCGCATCGCGCAATTGCAGAAGGCGATGCAGCTGCTCTCCAGCGGCGATCTGGAAACCCGGATGGCGCGTAGCAAGCAGCAGGACGAAATCACCGTGATGGCCGACTCGCTGGAAGTGTTCCGCGAGAACATGATCAATGCCCGAAATATGAGCGCGGAGCAGGATCGCGACCGCATCGCCAAGAACGAACGTGCGGCGCGGGTCGAGACCCGCATCCACGACTTCGAAGGCAAGGTGCGCAGCGCGCTCGAAAAGCTGCAGACCGCAGCCAATTCAATGCAAACCACGGCGCAGGACATGTCGGCCACCGCCGATCGCTCCAGCACGCTGGTCAGCGCCGTGGCGGCCGCGGCGGAAGAGACATCGGTGAATGTGCAGACCGTCTCCGCCGGCACCGAAGAACTGACATCGTCGATCGCCGAGATCAGCCGGCAGGTGGTGACGTCCTCGCAGATCGCCGCCAAGGCGGTGAGCGAAGCCGGCGAGACCGACGCCACGATGCAGGGCCTGGCTGAAAGCGCCAACCGCATCAGCGTGGTCATCGACCTTATCCAGACCATTGCCTCGCAGACGAATCTGCTTGCGCTCAATGCCACCATCGAGGCGGCGCGCGCGGGCGATGCCGGTCGCGGCTTTGCGGTGGTTGCCTCGGAAGTGAAGGGCCTCGCCGAACAGACCGCGAAGGCGACGGATGAAATCCGCACGCAGATCGTCGCCATGCAGCAGGTTACCTCTACCGCGGTGGGCGCAATTAGAAATATCGGCCAGACCATCACCGAGATCAACGAAGTCAGCACGGCGATTGCAACGGCTGTCGAGCAGCAAGGCGCAGCGACACGCGAGATCGCGCGAAATATCCAGCACGCGGCAGGCGGCACCAGTGAAGTGTCGAGCAACATCGTCGGCGTCAGCGATGCGTCGTCTCAGGCGGGTGTCGCAGCCAGCGACGTGCTCGGTGCATCCGGCGAACTCCGGCGCGAAGCCGACATACTACGTGGCGAGATTGACGAATTTCTCACCAGCATTCGTGCGGCGTAACACCCGCACAGCCTTGACGCGCAGCGCCTGACAATACGCGCCGCGCGTCCTTGTCTTCGCCATACAATTCATGGACTGCTCCGCGCGCAGTCCATGATCTTCGGGCTGCGCAAGCTGCAAGGACTGCTTCATGCCCACCTCATCCGTCACATCGATTCATCAGCCGCGTCACGACTGGCAACGGCACGAGGCCGACGCGCTCTATGCGCTGCCGTTCTCGGACCTCATCTTCCAGGCGCAAAGCGTCCATCGCAGCAATTTCGATCCGAATCACATCGAGACCGCGAGCCTGCTTTCGATCAAGACAGGCGGCTGCGCGGAAGATTGCGGCTACTGTTCGCAAAGCGCGCATTACAATACGGGCCTCAAGGCTACCAAGCTGATGGACCAGGACGCCGTGGTCGCCACCGCGCAGCGCGCGAAAGATGCCGGCGCCAGTCGCTTCTGCATGGCGGCGGCATGGCGCAATCCGAAGGACAAGGATCTGGATCGCGTCTGCGACATGGTGAGCGCGGTAAAATCGCTCGGCATGGAAACCTGCGCGACGCTCGGCATGCTCACCGACGATCAGGCCAAGCGCCTGCATGATGCCGGGCTCGATTTCTACAACCACAATGTGGACACCTCGCCGGAATTCTACGGCAAGATCATCACCACGCGTACGATGCAGGACCGCATCGACACGCTGTCGCGCGCCCATGATGCCGGCCTCAAGACCTGCTGCGGCGGCATCATCGGCATGGGCGAAGCGGTGGACGATCGCCTCGGCATGCTGCTGCTGCTCGCCAACATGCCGCATCATCCGGATAGCGTGCCGATCAATATGTGGAACGAGGTGAAGGGCGTGCCGGTGAACGACACTGCCGAGCGCCCTGATGCCATTGCGCTTGCCCGCATGATCGCGGTGGCGCGTATCATGATGCCGAAGAGCGTGGTGCGGCTTTCCGCCGGACGGCAATACATGACCGACGAGTTGCAGGCGCTGTGCTTCCTGGCCGGCGCCAACTCCATCTTCATCGGCGACGTGCTGCTCACCACCAAGAACCCGCAGACCGACCGCGACGCCAATCTGCTGGATCGCCTCGGGATGACCTCGGGCATATCAGCAACGGACGCCGCCCCGGCCATGCGCGCCAGCGCATAACAGTATGCCCTGCGCCGGCCCTTTTTGGGCTGGCGCGGGGGTCCTTCGCCCGGTAAGCCGGATGCAAAGGACAAAAAGACGATGACAGACGCCAGCACCAAGCCTTCAGAAGGCAAGCCAGCCGATCCGCTGACCTATCCCATCGAGAGCCACCCCGGCCCCGATCAGGTGGTGGACATCGCCCCCGGCATCAAATGGCTCCGGCTCGACCTCCCCTTTCGCCTCAACCATGTGAACATCTATCTGCTCGAAGATGGCGACGGCTGGGCCATGGTGGATACCGGCTTCGGCAATGACGCCACCATCGCCGCATGGACCAAGCTGTTCGACGGCCCACTCAAGGGCATCACCATTTCGAAGGTGATCGTCACCCACGCGCATCCCGATCATGTCGGCCAGGCCGGCTGGATGGTGCAGCGCTTCGGCTGCCCGTTCTACATCTCGCAGGTCGAATATCTGCAGGGCGTCTATCACCAGAACCGCCGCACCGAAGAGCGTCTGGTGAACATGCGCCAGTTCTTCCTGCGCCATGGCATGGATGCCGACCTCACCGAGCAGCTGCTCGGCCGCGGCCAGGACTATCTGAAGAAGACCGTGCCGCTGCCCGCCGCCTATCGCCGGCTCCGCCATGGCGACACGCTGGCCATCGGCAAGCGCAATTTCGAGATCATCACCGGTGCCGGCCATTCGCCGGACCAGGTCACGCTCTACTCGGCCGCCGACAAGATCTATCTCTCCGCAGATCAGGTGCTGAGCAAGATTTCGCCCAATGTCAGCGTCTGGGCGCATGAGCCCGATGAGAATTCTCTCGGGGCCTATTTGACATCGCTCAATGCCATTGCAGCCGCATTGCCCGAAGATACGCTGGTGCTGCCTGGGCATGGCGTGCCGTTCTACGGCCTCCAGATCCGGATCAAGCAGCTCGCCGACCATCACGAGGAGCGCTGCGGCCTGATCGCGGATGCCTGTCGCACCGAGGCCAAGACGTCAGCGCAACTCGTGCCGGTCGTGTTTCACAAGCACAAGCTGGACGCTCACCAGACCGGCTTCGCCGCCGGCGAATTGATCGCCCACGTCAACTACATGCTGGCCGAAGGCCGGCTGAGCCAGGAACTGTGCAGCGACGGCAAGCTGCGGTTTACAGCCACCTGATCTGTCCTGCCGGCGCGTTGGGCAATTTGCCCAATTGCGCCTCGACAGCCAGACTGGAAAGGCTCTAAAACGCAGACCGAGCTGGGTTTCGGGTTCCGTTTTGGGTGTTTTTCCGATGGATTACAGCAAGTTCTTCAGCGACGCGCTTTCCCGCCTTCATGACGAGCGCCGCTACCGTGTTTTCGCCGATCTCGAGCGCATCGCCGGCCGGTTCCCGCATGCGGTCTGGCACACGCCGAAAGGCCCGCGCAACGTCGTCATCTGGTGCTCCAACGACTATCTCGGCATGGGCCAGCACCCGAAAGTGGTCGGCGCCATGGTCGAAACCGCGACCCGCGTCGGCACCGGCGCCGGCGGCACCCGCAACATCGCTGGCACCCATCATCCGCTCGTGCAGCTCGAGGAAGAACTCGCCGACCTCCACGGCAAACAGGCAGCGCTGCTGTTCACCTCCGGCTATGTCTCCAACCAGACCGGTATCTCCACGCTCGCCAAACTGATGCCGAACTGCCTGATCATTTCGGATGCGCTCAACCATAATTCGATGATCGAAGGCATCCGCCAGTCCGGCTGCGAGCGCGTCGTGTTCCGCCATAACGACGTCGCCCATCTCGAAGAATTGCTGAAGGCCGCCGATCCCGCCCGGCCGAAGCTGATCGCCTGCGAGAGTCTGTATTCGATGGACGGCGACGTGGCGCCATTGTCTGCGATCTGCGATCTCGCCGAGCGCTACAATGCCATGACCTATGTGGATGAGGTGCATGCCGTCGGCATGTATGGCCCGCGCGGCGCCGGCATTGCCGAGCGCGATGGCGTCATGCATCGCATCGACGTCCTCGAAGGCACGCTGGCCAAGGCCTATGGCTGCCTCGGCGGCTATATCGCCGCCAGCAAGGACATCGTCGATGCCGTGCGCTCCTATGCGCCGGGCTTCATCTTCACCACCGCATTGCCGCCGGCGATCTGCTCGGCTGCGACGGCTGCCATCAAGCATCTCAAGACTTCGACCTGGGAACGCGAGCGCCACCAGGACCGCGCCGCGCGCCTGAAGGCCGTGCTCACAGCCGCCGGCATTCCGGTGATGTCCACCGACACCCATATCGTGCCGGTTTTCGTCGGCGACGCCGAACTGTGCAAGAAGGCCAGCGATCTCCTTCTGGAAGATCACGGCATCTATATCCAGCCGATCAACTATCCCACCGTGGCCAAGGGCGAAGAGCGCCTGCGCATCACGCCGTCGCCCTATCATGACGACGTACTGATCGATCATCTGGCGGAAGCGCTGCTGCAGGTGTGGGACCAGCTCGGCATGCCGCTGCGCGCCAAGGCGATGGCGGCGGAATAAGGCTGCGCCTTGTAGCCCGGATGAAGCAAAGCGAAATCCGGGGACCGGCGATATGCTGATGCTCTGATTCCCGGATTGCGCTGCGCTCCATCCGGGCTACGATCACCGCATCAACAGGAAGCACTCCCTTGGACATCATCTGGAAAGGCATTCTCGGCGGCCTGCTCACCGCGCTGATCGCCTTCCTGTCCAAGCGCGGCAATACGCTGCCGGGCATCTTGCCGCTGTTTCCGACCTTCGCGATCATCGCGCTGGCCATTGTCGGCGCCAAGGGCGAGGCGTCCGGGTTTCGCGAGGCCTGTCTCGCCGGTGCCAAGACTATCCCGGCCTATCTGGCCTTTCTCGGCACCTGCTATCTGACCATCGGATCGATCGATTACCGGCTCGCGATTGCGGCCGGGGTCACCGCATGGCTGGTGGTGATCGTGATCAGCTTTCATGCGCTCCCGCAGTAGGGCGGATGAGCGCAGCGTAATCCGCCGCGGAGCCTCCGCCATGCACTCGGCCGGCGGATTACGCTTCGCTCATCCGCCCTACGACTACTATGCGCCATCTCAGCCGTCATCGGACTGACATCCAACCGCCTTACGCGATGCCTTTCGGATCGAGACCCATGACAGATACGCCCAAAGCGCCGAAGCTCGCCAAGACCTTCATCCATCCCACCGCGACATCGCGCGAGGTGGAGATCGGCACGAGTTGCGAGATCCTTGAGAACACCCACGTCGAATACAGCGCGCTGGGCGACTACAGCTATCTCGGCCCCAACTGCATGGTGGCGGATGCGCGGATCGGAAAATTCTGCGCCATTGCCGCTTCGGTGCGCATCGGCGCGCCCAATCACCCGATGGACCGGCCATCGCTGCACCGCTTTACTTACTGCCCCGAATATTACAGCTCCGACGCCACGCGCGACGCCGGCTTCTTCGCGGATCGCCGCACTGACGTCGTCACCATCGGCCATGATGTCTGGATCGGGCATGGCGTAATCGTGCTGCCGGGCGTCACCGTCGGTGATGGAGCCGTGCTCGCGGCCGGCGCCGTGGTGAGCCGCGACGTCGCCCCCTACAGCATTGTCGGCGGTGTTCCGGCAAAACTGATCCGCCCGCGCTTCCCGGCGGAGATCGCCACCCGCCTCGCCCGCATCGCGTGGTGGGACTGGCCGTTCGAGACCATCATGGAACGGCTCGGCGACTTTCAGGGCGCCGGGATCGAGGCGTTCTGCGAGAAATGGGATCGATAGCGGACAATAGGCATCCATTCCGTAGCCCGGATGGAGCGAAGCGTAATCCGGGGACCGGCGATATGCTGACGCCCTGAATCCCGGATTGCGCTTCGCTCCATCCGGGCTACAGGCTACATTCCCGCTCCCGCGCGGACATCCGTCCGCCGCCTGGAGCCAGCCGCATGCTGCACGACTGGGGCGTGATCGTTGCCGCCCTCTGCTATATCGGGTTTCTGTTCTGCGTCGCCTCCTATGGCGACCGGCTCGGCCTGTTCCAGCGCGGTCTTGCCGGCAAGCTGATCTATCCGCTGTCGCTGGCGATCTACTGCACGTCTTGGACCTTCTTCGGCTCGGTCGGCGTCGCCAGCCGCACCAGCGTGGACTTTCTCGCGATCTATATCGGCCCGATCCTGCTGTTCGTGTTCGGCGCGCCGCTGCTGCGCCGCGTGATCCACCTCGCCAAATCGCAGAACATCACCTCCATCGCCGATTTCATCGCCGCCCGCTACGGCAAGAGCCAGGCGGTGGCCGCGACCGTCGCCGTGATCGCCATCATCGGCTCGGTGCCGTATATCGCGCTTCAGCTCAAAGCCGTCGCATCCTCGCTGGAAACCATTTTGGGCGACGACAAGGCCATTGCCGGCGTCCCCATCGTCGGTGACATGGCGCTGGTAGTCACCCTCGCCATGGCGGTGTTCGCCGTGCTGTTCGGCACCCGCCAGGCCAATGCCACCGAGCATCAGCATGGCCTGATGCTGGCGGTTGCCACCGAATCCATCATCAAGCTCGTGGTGTTCATCACCGCCGGCGCTTTCGTCACCTTCGTGATGTTCTCGCCATCGGAGCTCTATGAGCGGGCGATGAAGACGCCGGAGGCACTGCGCGCCATCGAATACTCGCCGTCCATCGGCAATTTTCTCACCATGGTGCTGCTGTCGTTCTGCGCCATCATGCTGTTGCCGCGCCAGTTCCATGTCAGCGTGGTGGAGAACGCCGGCGATGCCGGCGTCGCCCGCGCGCGCTGGATGTTTCCGCTCTACCTGGTCGCCATCAACCTGTTCGTCATTCCGATCGCGATCGCAGGCCTCGTCACCTTCCCGTTCGGCGCTGTCGATAGCGACATGTATGTGCTGGCGCTGCCCATCGAGGCGGGCTCGCATGCGCTCAGCATGGCTGTGTTTATCGGCGGCCTCTCCGCCGCCACCGCCATGGTGATCGTCGAATGCGTGGCGCTGGCCATCATGGTATCCAACGACATCCTGTTGCCTCTGGCGCTGCGCCGCCGCGGCATGCCGCCAAATGGCGAAACCGACTACGGCAACTTCCTGCTCAAGGCACGCCGCTTCGCCATCTTCGCCATCATGGTGATGGCCTATTTCTATTTCCGGGCGCTCGGCAATACGCAGCTCGCCGCCATCGGCCTGCTGTCCTTCGCCGCCATCGCGCAATTCGCGCCCGCTTTCTTCGGCGGCCTGATCTGGCGTCGCGCCACCGCACGCGGCGCCATGGGCGGCATGGTGGTCGGCTTTATCGTGTGGGCTTATACGCTGTTCATTCCGAGCTTCCTCGATACATCGACGGCGGGCGTGCTGTTTCTGCAGCACGGCCCGTTCGGCATCGACGCGCTGCGCCCGCAGGATCTGTTCGGCTCCGACCTGCCGCCCCTGCTGCACGGCACGCTCTGGAGCCTGTCTCTCAACATCCTCACTTACATCGTGCTGTCGCTGATGCGCGCACCGTCCTCCATCGAGCGCCTTCAGGCCGACACCTTCGTGCCGAACACATTGACGCCGATCACGCCATCGTTCCGGCGCTGGCGCACCACGGTCACCGTGCAGGACATCCTCAACACGGTGACGCAATATATCGGCGAGGCCCGCACCCGCGAGAGTTTCGACGCCTTCGCCATGCGTCGCCGCGTCGATCTCGATCCCACAGCCCCCGCCGATTTCGAGACGCTCAAACACGCCGAATATCTGATCGCATCCTCCATCGGCGCGGCCTCGTCGCGCGTGGTGATGTCGCTGCTGCTGCGCAAGCGCACGGTGTCCGCCGAAGCGGCGCTGAAACTGCTCGACGATTCCCATGCCGCGCTGCATTTCAACCGCGAGATCCTGCAGACCGCGCTCAATCATGTGCGCCAGGGCATCGTCGTCTTCAATCCCGACCTGCAGCTGATCGTTTCCAACCAGCATTTCGGCGAGTTGCTCGGCCTGCCGCCGCAGATCGTGCAGATCGGCATTCCGCTGCGGGAGATCCTTGAATTCATCGACATTCACAGCGTGCCGCCTTCGGGCGACTATGAAGCGCGCCTGAAGACGCGGCTGAAAGCCTACACCACGGTCGGCACGCCCTATCTTGAACGGCTGAAAGATCGCCATCTCGTCATCGAGGTGCGCGCCAACAAGATGCCCGATGGCGGGCTGGTGCTGACCTTCACCGACGTCACGCCGAGCTTCGAGGCGGCGGAAGCGCTGGAACGCGCCAATGCCACGCTGGAAAAGCGCGTGCGCGAGCGCACCGAAGAACTGACGCGGCTGAACAGCGAACTGGCGCGCGCCAAGAGCACGGCGGAAGACGCCAATATCTCCAAGACGCGCTTCCTCGCCGCGGCCGGCCACGACATTTTGCAGCCGCTGAATGCGGCGCGGCTCTATGTGACGAGTCTCGTCGAGCGCAAAGGCGGCGGCGAGGATGCGCGGCTGGTCGAGAATATCGACGAATCGCTGGAGGCCATCGAGGAAATCCTCGGCGCGCTGCTCGATATCTCGCGCCTGGATGCCGGCGCCATGATGCCGGCGATCTCGTCGTTCCGCATCGGCGATCTCATGCGGTCGCTGGAAATCGAATATGCCCCGATCGCGCAGGCCAAGGGCATCGAGCTCATCTTCGTGCCGTGTTCGCTGCCGGTGGAATCCGATCGCCTGCTGCTGCGCCGGCTGCTGCAGAACCTGATCTCCAACGCGATCAAATACACGCCGAAGGGCCGCGTCCTGGTCGGCTGCCATCGCCGCGGCGCGGCGCTGCGCATCGGCGTTTATGACACCGGCGTCGGCATCCCGATTCTCAAGCGCGGCGAGATCTTCAAGGAATTCCACCGGCTCGAACAGGGCGCCCGCATCGCCCGCGGTCTCGGTCTCGGCCTCTCCATCGTCAAGCGCCTCGCCCATGTGCTCAATCACGGCATCGCGCTGGATTCCAATCGTGGCGGCGGCTCGTTCTTTTCGGTGACGGTGCCGGTGGCGCAGGCCATCAACCACACCGCCGTGGTGACATCAGCGACGCCGCTGTCGAAGGCGCCGATGTCCGGCACCCTGATCGTCTGCATCGAAAACGATCCGGCGATTCTCGACGGCATGAAGACGCTGCTGCAGGCGTGGGGATCGGACGTCGTCGCGGTGCCCGATCCGGAAGCCGGCATGGAGGCGATCGCCGAGATCCAGGCCTCGGGCCGCCGTCTCACCGGCATCCTGGTCGATTATCACCTCGACCGCGGCAACGGCATCGCCGCCATCCGCGCCATTCGCAACCGTTTCGGCAAGGATATCCCTGCAATCCTGATCACCGCCGACCGTAGCCCGCATGTGCGCTCCGCCGCACGGCAGGAGAAGATCGCGGTGCAGAACAAGCCGGTGAAGCCCGCAAGCTTGCGGGCGCTGTTGGGACAGTGGCGGTCACAGCAGATGGTGGCGGCGAAGTAGACGCGCACTCCGTTGTCATCGACCGCGAAAGCGGGCGATCCAGTAAACACAGTTGTTCGTGATAGAGCCGAAAAGTCGTCACTTACTGGGTCACCCGGTCAAGCCGGGTGACGACAGTTGAGAGAGCGAAGCCTTACGCCGCTCCGTCCTGCTTCCACGGACCGCCGGCGATTTTTGCGGCGGCGATCACGGCTTGGGTGCGGCTTTCCACACCCAGCTTCTGCAGGATCGCCGAAACATGCGCCTTGATGGTCGCTTCCGACACGCCGAGTTCATAGGCGATCTGCTTGTTGAGCAAACCTTCCGACAGCATCATCAACACGCGGACCTGCTGCGGCGTCAGGGTCACCAGACGGTCGCGCAGCTTGCTCATTTCCGGATCGGCTGCGGCGCTCATGTCCACATCCGGCGGAACCCAGACGTCACCGTCCAGCACCTTCATGATCGCATCGCGCAGCGTATCGACGCCGAAGCGCTTCGGGATGAAACCGGACGCGCCGAAATCCAGCGACTGCCGGATGGTACCGACATCGTCGCTCGCCGATACGATCACCACCGGGATCGCCGGATACTGCGCTCGAAGATAGATCAGGCCGGAGAAGCCGGAGATGCCGGGCATCGACAGATCGAGCAGCACCAGATCGACGTCGGAATCTTCTTCCAGCATCCGGGTCAGGTCTTCGAAAGTTCCCGTCTCGTCGATGGTCGTGGTGGGAAGCACGCTGCTCACACCCTGCCGCAACGCTCCGCGGAACAGCGGATGGTCATCGGCAATGATCAGACGCGTGGGAGCAAGTACCGTCATCGAGTTCCGTCAGTGCCAGAGGTCGCCCGAGTCTAACGCCTCAGGGCCACCGTGTTGAGCAAGCACGCCAAAAGCGCATTGGGTTGCAATGTCGCCCGGTCGCACATCCCTTGCAAGCGCGCAATGCTGCCACGCGGTAAAATGGTGAATACGGATTGTGCGACGCAAAATTCCGGTGGACGCGGACGGGTCGGGCAGCGCGCTTCCACACGGGAACTCCGAAAGTCGAATGCCTAAAGTCTTATTGGGTCGCATTTCAACGCAATGTTAGCGTGCACCTCGACGCTCCCTGCAGTGGCTGGCGTAGTTCAGCGCAGCGAGCGAGACGGTCAAGAACTGACCCGCAGCAAAATTATTGCAGCAACGCATTTGGGGAGCGATTCACACATGTCTACGATGGCAGCTACATCCGCGAAGTCCGCGGGGATGACGAAGGACGAACGTTTCGTCATCTTCGCTTCCTCGCTCGGCACCGTGTTCGAATGGTACGATTTCTATCTGTTCGGCTCGCTCGCCGGCGTCATTGGCGCGCAGTTCTTCGGCGTCATCGATCCCGCCACCGGCCAGCCGATGTTCAACCAGGCGACCCGCGACATTTTCGCGCTGCTCGCTTTCGCCGCCGGCTTCATCGTCCGCCCGTTCGGCGCCATCGTGTTCGGTCGTGTCGGCGACATCGTCGGTCGTAAATATACGTTCCTCGTCACCATCCTGATCATGGGCCTATCGACCTTCATCGTCGGAATCCTGCCCAATGCGGCCACCATCGGCATTGCCGCTCCGATCATCCTGATCATTCTGCGCCTGCTGCAGGGCCTCGCGCTCGGCGGTGAATATGGTGGTGCGGCGACCTATGTGGCGGAGCATTCGCCGCACGGGAAGCGCGGCTACTACACGTCGTTCATTCAGACCACGGCGACACTCGGCCTGTTCCTATCATTGCTGGTGATCCTGTTCACCCGCTCGGCACTGGGCGAGCCTGAATTCGCCAAGTGGGGCTGGCGTATTCCGTTCCTGGTCTCGGTGGTGCTGCTCGGCATCTCGGTCTGGATCCGTCTGCGCCTGAACGAATCGCCGGTCTTCCAGAAGATGAAGGACGAGGGCAAGACCTCGAAGGCGCCGCTCACCGAAGCCTTCGGCAACTGGAGCAACGCCAAGCTCGTTCTCATCGCCCTGCTCGGCGGCGTGATGGGCCAGGGCGTGGTCTGGTACACCGGCCAGTTCTACGCACTGTTCTTCATGCAATCGATCCTGAAGGTCGATGGCTACACCGCCAACCTCCTGATCGCATGGTCGCTACTGCTCGGCACCGGCTTCTTCATCTTCTGGGGTGCCCTGTCCGACAAGGTCGGCCGCAAGCCGATCATCCTGGCAGGCTGCCTCATCGCGGCACTGACCTTCTTCCCGATCTTCCGCATGATCACGACCAATGCCAATCCGACGCTGGAAAAGGCGATCGAGACCGTCAAGGTCGAGGTCGTGTCCGATCCCGCCCAGTGCGGCGATCTGTTCAACCCGGTCGGCACCCGCGTCTTCACCAAGCCTTGCGATACGGCCCGCGCCTATCTCGCACAGTCGTCGGTGAAGTACTCGACCGTGTCCGGCCCGGCTGGCTCGCCGGTCAAGGTGATGGTGAACGGCAAGGAGACCCCCTACGTGGATGCCAAGACCTCCAACCCGGCAGTTCTCGCTGCGGTTCAGGCGGCTGGCTATCCGAAGGCGGGCGACGCGCAGATCATCAAGATGGCGCATCCGTTCGACATCTTCCGCTCGCAGGTCGCGGCTGTGATCGGACTGCTGTTCGTCCTGGTGCTGTTCGTGACCATGGTCTACGGCCCGATCGCAGCGATGCTGGTCGAACTGTTCCCGACCAAGATCCGCTACACCTCCATGTCGCTGCCCTATCACATCGGCAACGGCTGGTTCGGCGGCCTGCTCCCGGCAACCTCCTTCGCCATCGTGGCCTCCACGGGCGATATCTATGCCGGTCTCTGGTATCCGATCATCTTCGCGGCGATCACCGTGGTCATCGGCATCTTCTTCCTGCCGGAAACCAAGGACGTCGATATCTCGCGCTAAGCGAAGTCACGCGAATCACAAAGGCCGCGGAGCAATCCGCGGCCTTTTTGTTTTCCTACTTTCTTCACCTCTCCCCTCCGGGGAGAGGTCGTCCGGCGAAGCCGGGCGGGTGAGGGGGCATCCACATACGACGCCGCCCGCGGCTCCCCCTCACCCGCGCGTAAGAACGCGCGACCTCTCCCCGGAGGGGAGAGGTGAAGCACAGTCGGAGCTACCCCGCCTTCCCCACGAATTGCAGCACCACCTCCCGCATATGCGGTCGGGCGCGGTGTTCGATCAGATAGATGCCTTGCCACGTTCCCAGCGCCATGCGCCCCGCCATCACGGGCACATGGAGCGAGGTCGCGGTCAGCATGGTGCGCACATGGGCGGGCATGTCGTCCGGTCCTTCGGTGTCATGAGTCCAGCTGAACGACTGCGGCGCCAGCCGGTCCAGCACTGTCATCAAATCCGCCAGCACTGACGGATCGGCATTTTCCTGGATCGTCAGCGATGCGGAGGTGTGACGGATGAACACAGTCAGCGCGCCCTCGCGCGCGGCGATCTCCGTCAGGAACTTTGCGGTCTCGCGAGTGATATCGATGAAGCCCATGCCCGATGTTTGAACAGTGAGCATGGATGACGCCACCGTATCGACGGTGACGGCAATGGGCGCGCTGCGCGACATCGATTTAGCGGGCATGACGAGCTTCCAGTCGAGAGGGATGGCGGTGAACCAAGTCGCATGCACGGCGTTCCATCGTCAACGCAACTGGAGGACACCATGATGGGAAAAAGTTCGCGAGACCTGCCCGACGAACCGCGAAAGGACAAAGCGCGCGAGCAGGAGAAAGCTGTCATCAAGGATGCAGACAAAACCGACCAGGCCGACCGCGACCGCGTGCATGGCGACGGCGGCGATATCGGCCTGGACGAGAAGAAGTAAAAGAAAGAGCGCGCTACTGATACATCTCTGCTGTCAGTTGCGCGCGATGCACTTCCTCGCCGTCGGCATTGCGGACCTTGATCGCGAAATGATTGCCGCGGAGTTCCGGCCTGATCTTGTAGATATCCCTCGCAAGTTTTTCAGCGACGTGTTTCGCTGCGCCCTCGTTGCGCAGCTCCTGCCCGGTCTCGTCCGACACGTTTTTGCCATCGACCAGATCGAAGAAAAATCTTGGCATCTGAACTCCTTTCGATTCGTCACATGAAAAAGCCCCGGCATGTGCCGGGGCTTCCCAACCTGAGCGCGATCAGCGCATGCCGGCCGAGCCTGAGCCGCTGCCGGCGGAGTTACTTGGATTGGCCGAACTGTTCGAGCCACTCATCGAATTGCCGTTGTTGCCTGCACCAGCTGCGCCTGCATTGGGCGCGGTGCGCGTGGCCGACGAGCCCGTAGTCATGCCACTGCGATCGGCCTTGCCGTCACGGTTCATCTCCTTCGACGTGCCGTTGTTCTGCTTCATCGTCGAACCGGTCGACGGTGTCGACGAGCCCATCGATCCGGACTGGGCCGCCGCAAATGTCGTCGAAAGCGCGAGAGCGAGCGTGGTGGCGATGATGGTCTTTTTCATGTGTTCCTCACTTCGTTCGTCGTGATGTCAGTGAGGCTAACAACGCGCACCACTGCACGTTCCGAAAATATGCTGAGAGGAATGAGGAACGCGGAGGTGAGTGAGATTGTACCTATGCATTCCATCAGCGAAGGCACTCGGCAACCTCTCCCTACGCAAGATGCGGGGAGAGGTTAAGAAGCGTCGTTACATCTGGGCAGCCTAGATCTTCCCGCCATAATCGCGCTGCAGCCGCCCGGCCATCTCCACCAGTCGTCGCCATGCATTCTCAACCACGGACATTGCGCGATCCATGTCCTGGTCGCTCGGCAGCGGGATCTCGATCTTGCGCTCGCCGTTCGGGGCCTCCTTGAGCTTCGGCGACAGATCACTCTTACCAGCCACGCCTTGCTCAGCCAGACGCGCCTTCAGCGCCTCATTGTCTTTCTGCAACCGTCCGATTTCGGCATCGAGCGCCGCGCGCTCATCCGGCACCACGCGGCAGGCCCAGCCGCTGCCGCTATCGGTGCAGGTCGATACGGCGCCCGTGCGCGTGTCGAGGCGCACAACGCCGTCTTTCACCGCCGACAATGTGTAGCGGCCGTTGTCGCTATCGGGCAGCGACTGCGCGGAGGCGCTGGCGATGGTCGCGAACAAGAGAGTTACTGCAAGTGTAGTTCTCATCACCATGCTCCGAACCAAGACTGTGCCGTAGGGCGGATGAGCCGAAGGCGTAATCCGCCGACCGACTTATCACGTAGCTCCGCGGCGGATTACGCTACGCTAATCCGCCCTACGTCCGAGCTTATGGTTGCTTGAACGGCGCGCGTCCTGACTTCAACGCGTCACCCAGCAACTCGATCCGGTCCTGGCCCCAGAACACTTCGCCATTCAGCACGTAAGCCGGCGAACCGAACACGTCGCCTGCCTGCGCGTCTTTCTGATTCTGCTCATACTTCGCCGAGATCTCTGCCGAGGGCGAGCGTTCGACCAGCTGCCTGCCGGGCAGGCCTGCCTCGTCAGCAAGACGTGTCAGCACGGCTGCATCGGCGAGATTATCTTCTTTCTCCCACACCGCCGCATAGGCCTTGCGGAGGAAGGCGTCGGGATCGTGTCCGGCTTCCAGCGCGGCCAGCACAACACCGTCGGCCAGCCGCCCGTCGAACGGCCAGTTCTTCGGCTGCAGCTTGAAATCGAGGCCGCGCTTCTCGCGCCAGCGTTGCAGTTCGAGGAAACGATAGCGCTGCCGTACGGGATGCCGCTTGCCGAGCGGCAGGCCGCCGGTCTCGGCGAACAGCTCGCCCAAGAAAACCGGCTTGTAGTTGACCTTCAGATCATAGGTTTTCACCAGATCCATGAAGGGCTTATGGCCGATATAGGCCCATGGCGAGGGGAGTGAAAAATAGTAATCGATGGATTGGGACATGAAGGCTCCGGCGGATCAAACAACACCGTGAGCGTAGCCCGGATGGAGCGACTTGTCCGCCGTAGCTTGAAAAGCGAAGGCGGAAGCGCAATCCGGGGACCGGCGTTTCGACCGTCTCTCTTGTCCCTGGATTTCGCTGCGCTCCATCCAGGCTACGATCTGCTTCGACCCGCGCTCTAGATCATGTTGAAAGTCGCTCCCGCGCTGCGTCACCGCCGCGCAGCGGGAAACCAATTTCGCCAATAAAATCAAATGAATCAAAGCACTAAGCAGCGATCAGCGAATCTTGACTTGGCATGAGGCGCTAAGTATGGTCCGCGCGGCTTTAGAGGGCGACGGGGCGTTATTTTCCGGGGATTGCAGCATTTTTCGGGTGTCGGAATATGACTAACGGCACTGGAAAACATGGCGGCGAACACGGCAGTGGCGGTTCACCTGACCCCGATGAAGCTGCGCTTTCCGCACGGCTCGGAAGCCTCAATGACCGACTGTCCAGAACCCTGGATGATCGCAAGTTGCAGGCCGATCAGTCTGACGGTGGAAGCGGAAATCCGCAGGCCAGGGCGTCCGCCATGGCTGTCGGGCTCCGCCTCTCGTCGGAATTGGTCGCGGGTGTCGTCGTCGGGACGATCCTGGGCTGGCTCTTTGATCGTCTGCTGTCGACATCACCCTGGGGACTCATCGTCTTCATGCTGCTCGGCTTCGTTGCCGGCGTGATGAATGTGATGCGGTCGGCTGGCGTCGGGAAGAAGCCGTAACTGAATTTCGTGCGCCTCGCGGCGCAGCACGTCGATTGCCGGGCTCCCCGGCGGGGAAACGCCGGATCTTCCGGCCGAGATGAAAGACCGAGCTGGATGGCCGATCCGATCCACCAATTTGAGATCCAGAAGATCTTCACCCTGGGCCATATCGGCAACCAGGAAATCGCTTTCACCAATTCCTCGGCTTACATGTTCGCCGCCGTCGCCGTGGTTTCGGTGCTGATGCTCGGCGGCAGCGCCGGCCGTCACCTGGTCCCGACGCGCTTCCAGTCGATGGCGGAACTGTCCTACGAGTTTGTCGCCAACACGCTGAAAAGCAGCATCGGCGAAGAAGGCATGCGCTTCTTCCCGCTCGTGTTCTCGCTCTTCATGTTCATTCTTACCGCGAACATGATCGGCATCATTCCCTACACCTTCACCACCACCAGCCACCTGATCGTTACGGTCGCCCTGGCACTGCTGGTGTTCCTGACGGTGTTCATCTACGGCATCTACAAGAACGGCCTGAAGTTCTTCAAACTCTTCGTCCCTCACGGCATTCCGATCTACATCCTGCCGCTGATCATGGTGATCGAAGTCATCTCCTTCCTCTCCCGTCCGGTTTCGCATTCGGTGCGTCTGTTCGCCAACATGCTCGCCGGCCACATCACCCTGAAGGTGTTCGCGGGCTTCGTGACCTCGCTCAGCGCGCTCGGTGCCGTCGGCGCCGCCGGTGCACTGCTGCCGCTGGCCATGACCACGGCGCTGACCGGCCTCGAACTGCTCGTTGCCTTCCTGCAGGCCTACGTCTTCACGATCCTGACCTGCATTTATCTCAACGACGCCCTTCACCCCGGCCACTAAGGCCGGGTGCGAAATCCACCCTCAACCGACTTTCTCTAATCTACCTATCCAAGAAGGAGTTTTACCATGGATCCCATCGCAGCTAAGTACATCGGTGCCGGTATCGCTTGCCTCGGCATGGGCGGCGCAGGCATCGGCGTCGGCATGATCTTCTCGCAGTTCCTGAACGGCGCGCTGCGCAATCCGTCGGCTTCGCAGGGCCAGTTCGCGAACCTGATCTTCGGCTTCGCCGTGACCGAAGCGCTCGGCATCTTCTCGCTGCTGATCGCTCTGCTGCTGCTGTTCGCCGTCTAAGCTGACACCTGATCAGACTGCGCGTCTCCGATAATCGGGGGCGCGCATTCGATCGAAAAGGAGACGGCTGTGGCGCAAGGTCAGAGCACATCCCATACCCAGGCCGATGGCGGGCACAAGGCTTCGTTCCCGCCCTTCGAAAGCAGCACCTTTGCTTCACAGCTGGTGTCGCTCGCGATTGCTTTCGGTCTGCTCTATCTGATCGTTTCGCGTCTGGCTCTGCCGCGCGTTGGCGGCATTCTCGCCGCCCGTAAGCAGGTTCTCGACACCGACCTGGCTGAAGCTGCGAAGCTGAAGGCCGATTCCGACGCCGCGCTGAAGTCTTACGAGACCGAACTCGCCAATGCCCGCGCCAAGGCGCAGGCGATGGCCAGCGAAGTCCGTGAGAAGCTCAATGCGGAACAGGATGCGGCCAAGGCCAAGCTCGAAGAGAGCCTGAACGCCAAGCTCGCATCGGCGGAACAGACCATCGCTTCGACCCGCGCGACGGCGATGAGCAACGTCCGCGGCATCGCTTCGGATACGGCTTCTGCCATCGTCGAGCGTCTCACCGGCGTGACGCCGGATGCAGGCGCCGTCAACGCCGCGCTCGACGCGTCGCTGAAAGGATAAACGATGTTCGGTTTGCAAGCTGAATTCTGGGTTGCCGTAGCGTTCTTCCTGCTGCTCGCGCTGTTCGGTTATATGGGCGTTCATCGCACCATCCTGACCGCGCTCGATCATCGCCGTGACCGCATCAAGCAGGATCTCGACGATGCCCGTCGCCTGCGCGATGAGGCCGCTGCTCTGCTCGCGGACTATAAGAAGCGTCATGCTTCGGCGGAACGCGAAGCGCAGGACATCATCACATCTGCCAAGGAAGAAGCCGAACGTATCGCGGCCGAAGCCAAGGTGAAGATGGAAGATTTCGTCGCCCGCCGCACCAAGGCCGCAGAGAGCAAGATCGCGATGGCGGAAGCCCAGGCTCTCGCCGACGTCCGCGCCGCTGCTGCCGAAGCCGCTGTGACTGCCGCCACCCAGGTGCTGTCGCAGTCGGTGAAGGGTGGCGTCGCTGACAGCCTGATCGAAAAAGGCATCGGCGAAGTCCGCGCGAAGCTGAACTAAGCGAAACGATCCAACACAACAAAAGCCGGCGCGATGATCTCGCGCCGGCTTTTTCGTTTTTGCTCGGTCCGTAGCCCGGATGAAGCGTAGCGCAATCCGGGAATCGTCGCTTCAACGGCCTCTATAGTCCCTGGATTTCGCCTCGCTCCATCCAGGCTACACCAGCCTCACCGTCGTTTGCGCACCGGGGCTTGCGGCTTCAAAGCCTGCGGATCGAAGCCGATATAGAACACGTAGGAATCATTGGCATCGGGCGTGGGCGCGGGATAGCCGAAGTCTTCGCCGACCAGGCTGTATTCCACATTGCCCTGGCCATTGAGCGACACCGTCGTCGTGAACACCTTGGTGGCGACCGTCTTCGGATTAACGCCCTCCTGCACGACGGCAATGCGCAGCGGCACCTGCACTGTCTCCGGCGCGCCGGCTGGCCCCACGATGATGCGCCCCTGCACGCCGAGCTTCACATTGACCTGACCGTTGACCAGATCACAGGACCGCGCCGTACGGGTGATGGTCGCCTGATAAGCGAGGTCGTTGCCGACCGCCGGCTTGCCTTGCGCTCCCATAGCGAAGGTCGAGGCGCCCGGACGGATGGAAACGCTCGGACAGGTCAAGTCGCCGGTCGGATCCGGTGGCGCAGTCTGACCCGGCGCCTGGCTGTTGGACCCGAACAACTGGCTGAAGCGATCGCCGAAAGACGGGCTGCTGCCGCTACTGCTGGTCGCCCCGCTGCTGAACAGGCTGCCGCCGCCGCAACCGGCCAGCGAAAGGCTCGCCGCGGTAATCACGAGCGCGTTGCGAAGCATGCGCGAGTCGCGCGTCAGCCTGGGACGAAAGTGTGACATGGTGAAATTTCCCCGGATCGTCAGATAGTTGGCTCCGCCCTCACCCCTGAGGCGACGCCAGCGGCCTTATAACAGCGGAATGGCGGCAATCCAAAGGCCGCAGAGCCGCACCAGGCGGCCCGGACGGCAGATGCTTAACCGCGGAAATCCTCGTGCAGCATCCCGAACAGCAGGTGATCCTGCCAGACGCCATTGATGCACAGATACCGCCGCGCCAGCCCCTCGCGGGTGAAACCGCATTTCTCCAGCACCCGCACCGACGGCGTATTGGTGGGAATGCAGGCTGCCTCGACGCGATGCAGGTTGAGCTCGCCAAACAAGGTTGGCACCAGCACCCGCAGCGCCGTGGTCATCACGCCCTGCCCGGTGAATTGCTGGCCGACCCAATAGCCGATGGTCCCCGCCTGCACGATGCCACGCCGGACATTGGCCAGCGTAATGCCGCCGACCAGCGTGTCATCCGATTCGCGAAACACCAGAAACGGATAGGCGCGATCCGCCGAGACGTCCTCGGCATAACGCCGTAATCGCCGGCGAAAGCCGGATCGGGTGAGATCGTCGGACGGCCAGATCGGCTCCCAGGGCGTGAGATAGGCGCGGCTGCGCTCGCGCAGATCCGCCCATTGCGGGAAATCGCCCATCACGGGCGCGCGCAGCGACAGCCCGTAGCCGCGCGGCGCCAGCGCGGCCGGCGCACTCATGGGGAGCCGAAACAGAGCCATCAGGTCACTCTCCGACGCGGAGCTGCGGGACACTTAGTGTAGCAGCGTCTTGTCCCGTACGCCGGTCAATCCTTCCGCAAAAGCCACCGCCGTGTCCAGCCCCCGGCCACCGCCGAGGGCGGCCACCGCAGGCCGGCTGCGGGTGAGCAGGCCACGCGCGGCATCGCGGGCGGACTCCACGCTAACGGCATCAATGCGCTGGATCAGCTCTTCCGCCGTGAGCGGGCGGCCATAGGCCAGCATGTGTCGCGCCAGCTGTTCGGCGCGCGAGCTGCAGCTTTCCAGCGCCATCAGCAGGCCGGCCTTCATCTGCGCCTTGGCGCGGGCGATCTCGGCTTCGGTCAGCGTCTCCACGGATTCGCGGATGATATCGACGATGACTTCCATCATCTCCGGCGCATCATTCGGATCGGTGCCCGTATAGAGGCCGAAGAAGCCGGTGTCGCTATAGGGCGCGTGGAAGGAATAGATCGAATAGCAAAGGCCGCGCTTCTCGCGGACTTCCTGGAACAGCCGCGAAGACATGCCGCCGCCCAGGATATTCGTGAACACCTGCAGGCTGAACAATTCCTGATGCGCCTGCGGCAGGCCTTCGAGCGCCAGCGTCAGATGCGCCTGTTCGAGATCGCGATGCACGACCTTGGAGCCACCCTTGCCGAACGATGCCGGTTGCGGCTTCGGCCCTGCGGTGCCCTCGAAGCTGGCGAAATGCTTGTGCGCCTCAGCCACGACCTGGCGATGGTTCACCGCGCCGGTGGCTGCGATCACCATGTCCGGGCCGCGATAATGCGTGGAGAGATAGTTCTGCAGCATGTCCCGGTCGAAGCCCTTGAGGGTCTTCGCGGTGCCGAGCAGCGACCGGCCCATGGGCTGGTCGGGATAGCAGAGCTCGTTGAGATGCTCGAACACGACATCGTCCGGCGTGTCCTGCGCAGCACCGATCTCCTGCACGATGACGCTCTTCTCGCGTTCCAGCTCTTCCGGCTCGAATGTCGGATTGGCGAGAATGTCGCTCAGCACTTCGAGGCCGAGCGGCACATCCGCCTTCAGCACGCGAGCATAGAAAGCCGTGGTCTCGGTGGAAGTCGCCGCATTGAGATCGCCGCCGACGGCCTCGATCTCTTCGACGATCTGCCGCGATGAGCGCGTCTTGGTGCCCTTGAAGGCCATGTGTTCGAGCAGATGCGAGATGCCATGCTCGTTCGGCTTCTCGTCGCGGCCGCCGACGCCGGCCCAGACACCGAGTGCCGCGGTTTCGAGATGCGGCATGGAATCGGTGACGACCGTGAGGCCCGAGGGCAGCTTGGTGACTTCGACGGCCATCAGGCAGCTCCCTGCTTCGCAGCGCGGCTGACCGAGCGCACGAATTGTTCGATCTCGCTTTGGTCGTTCTTCACGACCTTGATCGCCTCAGGCTTGGTCATCAGCTCGCCGAGATAGGCCGGCAGATCCGGCCGCTTGCCGCAGGCGGCTTCCACCGCATCCGGGAATTTCGCGGCATGCGCGGTGGACAGCACGATATTCGGCACGTGCATTTCGGTGGTGTCGCGATCGGCGACGGCGAGCGCAACTGCGGTATGCGGATCGATCAGGTCGCCGCTTTCGCGCCAGGCGGTGCGAATGGTGGCGGCGGTCTCGTCCTCATCGGCACGGCCGGATTCGAAATCGCCGCGGATCGCGGTGAGCAGTTTCTCCGGCAGCACAAAGCGGCCCGACTGCTTCAGCGAATCCATCAGCCCGCGCACCAGTGCGGAATCGCGGCCGGAGGCCTCGAACAGCAGGCGTTCGAAATTCGACGAGACCTGGATGTCCATCGACGGCGACGACGAGGCATGAACCTCACGCACTTCGTAGATACCGGTCTTCAGCGTGCGATCGAGGATGTCGTTGACGTTGGCTGCCACGCGCAGCTTGCGCACCGGCAGGCCCATGCGCTTGGCGACGTAGCCGGCAAAAATGTCGCCGAAATTTCCGGTCGGAACGGTGAAATCCACCGCGCGGCCGGGCGCGCCGACAGCGACAGCCGAGGTGAAGTAATAGACGACCTGCGCGACGATGCGGGCCCAGTTGATGGAATTCACGCCCGATAGCGACACGGCATCGCGGAAGGCGTGATGATTGAACAGGCCCTTCACGATGGCCTGGCAATCGTCGAAATGCCCCTCAACAGCGAGCGCATGGACATTCGATGCGCCGGTCGTGGTCATCATGCGGCGCTGAACGTCGGAGATGCGGCCATTCGGGAACAGCACGATGAGATCGACATTGTCGCGGCCGGCAAAGGCATCGACGGCAGCGCCGCCGGTGTCGCCGGAGGTTGCGACCACGATGGTGGTGCGCTCGTTACGCTTGGCGAGGACATGATCCATCAGCCGAGCGATGAGCTGCATCGCGACGTCCTTGAAGGCCAGCGTCGGGCCATGGAAGAGCTCCAGCACGAACTGGTTCGGCGCGCTCTGGTCGAGCGGCACCACCGCGGGATGGCGGAAGGTGGCATAGGCCTCATTGGCCATGCGGCCGAGATCCTCGTCGGAAATCTCGCCGGCCACGAAGGGGCGGATCACCTCGACCGCGACTTCCCAATAGGGCCGGCCGAACAGCGACGCGATGGTGTCGGCAGAGAGCTGCGGCCAGACCTCGGGAATGTAGAGACCACCGTCCCGGGCAAGGCCGGTCAGCATGACATCGCAGAAGCCGAGTTTCGGGGCCTCACCCCGCGTCGAGATATAGGTCGTCAAGGCGTCCTCCAAAGGCGCGGGCTACCCGCCAAGCCTTTGATCTGAAAGAGGTTAACACTTCGGTCGGATGGAAACGAAGGCGCACCATAATGGGTTTCGGGCGCGAGGGGAAATGCGTTCGCCAAGGCCCGATCTTGTTTATGTACGGAAATTCCCGTACATAAAGCCATCAGGAGGCAGCCATGTTGCCGCATCAGAGAGACGTTGCCGCCAAGGGCGCCAAGACAGCGCGGATGGAGCAGCGGACGACACCACAGACCAAAGAACTGATCGAACAAGCAGCGACGCTGCTTGGCATCAATCCGTCTGAATTCATGATCGCTGCGGCAGTGCGCGCCGCGCGCGAGACGGTGGCGAGCCAGGAGCGCACCGTGCTGACGCCGGCGTCGCACGCTGCCTTCATGCAGGCGCTGGATGCGACAGAACCGACGGCGAAGCTGCGTGAGCTGATGCAAATGCACGCGGAGGTCATTGCATCGAAATGATCGACCGCGCCTTCCTCGCGCGTTTGCGAATCGAGCCGCTCGACCGCAGCAGGCACGAGAGGGCGGGCTTTCATTGTGGCGTCGATCGTGTTGATAATTTCCTGACCAACACTGCGGCGCGCCAGCAGGATAACGACCTGACACGGGTCTATGTCGCATGCCTCGATCAATCCGATGCAGTCATCGGATATTACGCACTCAACGCCCATGCGATTGATGCAGCTTCGCTGCCGCAGGCTATGGCGAAGAAACTTCCGAACTACCCGACGATCGCCGCCATCTACCTGTCAATCATCGGCTTTCATCGCGACCACCAAGGTAAAGGCGGCGGTGGCTTTCTCATGGCGGACGCGTTCCGTCGCTGTGTGCAGGTGGCCGACGTCGTTGGCGCCCACTTCCTCGTGCTCGATGCGCTGAACGAGCGCGCCGCGAAGCTCTATCGCGAACTTGGCTTCATCGACCTACCCGACCACGAGCCACGCATGATCATCGGGATGAAGGCCATTCGCGAAGCTTTGTAGGGTGGGCAAAGCGAAGCGTGCCCACCCTGATCTGCTGGTCACGCGAAGGTGGGCGCGGCGCAAGTACGCCTTTGCCCACCCTACGGGACTACACGGCAGCGCGCCGCTGTCTTGCCCACACCCCGAACGCGATCATCACCGCCGCCGCCAGGCTGAACCAGGTGATGGCGTATTGCATGTGGTTGTCCTTAAGGCGGACCTCCAGCGGGCCGGGCTTGGGGATCCCGTTCGCCGGTACCGGACTTTCCAGATCCACATAGAAGGGCGCGACGTCGCCCCAGCCGAGGGCACTGGCCATGGCGCGCTGGTCGCGGTTGAACCAGAGGCGTTTTGAAACATCGTCATGCGGGGTCAGCGTGCCCGCCGTTTCGGGATAGCGGAGATAGCCGGTCATGGTCACCGGCACGCCGGTGATGAGCGTCTTGGCCACACGGTCCTGCTGGGCGCGGTCCTGCATGGTGTTCTGAACGAAGCCGGCATTGATCACGACCGTCGCGCCATTCGGGAGCGCGGCGGGTAGGAAAGCCCAAGTAACTGCGCCGGGGACATCCGGCCGCACGCCGGAACCGGAGCTGTAGACCATGGCGTCTGGCTGCGGCTTGTAGGTGGCGGTGAAGGTGACGCGGCGGAATTCGTCAGTCGCGGCGCTCATCGCGCGCCAACGATCGGACGATGGCAACGCGACCGGCGCCTCTGCTAGTCGTGCATCGAGGGCTGCGATCAATGCGTGCTTCTCGGTGCGGCGCTGCAGCTGCCAGAAGCCGAGACTCAGCAACGTGGCGACGATAATCAGCGTGGCAATGCCGAAACCGGTGATGCTGCGCCGGCGCGCGGTGACGTCATTCATGGGGCTTGCGCGCGATCAACTGGCCTTCACTGGCCTTGTGGTGGAATTGCAGGGCGATCAGCAGCGACTTCATAGCGCGCAGCGGTAGCAGCGTGGTCGCGAGAATCAATGGCAGCCAGAGCGCGGCGTGCAGCCAGAACGGGGGCTGGTATTTCACTTCGACGATCAGGGCGGCGCCGACCACGATGGCACCGGCGATCATGATGATGAAGATGGCCGGGCCGTCACCGGTGTCGATGAAGCTGTAGTCGAGATCGCAGCGCTCGCAGCGTGGGCGCAGGGTGACGAAGCCACCATAGAGCCTGCCCTCACCGCAGCGCGGGCATTTGCAGGCGAGGCCGCGGGTGATGGTTTGGGTGAGTGGGATTTTGGCCGGAGCTTCTTCGATCATGCTCTCTTCCTTCCTTCTCCCCAAGCACAGCGAAGCTGTGCAGGGTGGGAGAAGGTGGCTTCGCGTAGCGAAGACGGATGAGGGGTACGGCCAGGCTCGGAGCTTGTGGCCACCCCTCACCCGTCTGCGCGCTAAGAAGCGCGCATCCACCCTCTCCCACAAGGGGAGAGGGAAGAAAAGCAAAAGGGCGACCTTGCGGCCGCCCTTTGAAGCATCAGCGTTGGCCGATCAATGCGCGGCAGCGCCGGCGATGACGCCGCCATAGCCCCAGACATAGATCGTGACGAACAGGAACAGCCAGACCACGTCCACGAAGTGCCAGTACCAGGCGGCAAACTCGAAGCCGAGATGCTGCTTCGGCGTGAAGTGGCCGGCATAGACGCGGAACAGACAGACGATCAGGAAGATGGTGCCGACCAGAACATGGAAGCCGTGGAAGCCGGTCGCCATGAAGAAGGTCGCGCCATAGACGTGGCCTTTGAAAGCGAAGGCCGCGTGGCTGTATTCATAAGCCTGTACGAAGGAGAACAGCACGCCGAGGGCGATGGTGACCATCAGGCCGTATTTCAGGCCCTTGCGGTCGCCTTCCAGCAGCGCGTGATGCGCCCAGGTCGCGGTCGTGCCGGAGGTCAGCAGGATCAGCGTGTTGAACAGCGGCAGATGCCAGGGATCGAAGGTCTGAATGTCCTTCGGCGGCCACACGCCACCGAACAACGCTTCACGCGTGGCATGTACGGGATCGGCAGGAAACAGCGAGGCGTTGAAATAGGCCCAGAACCAGGCGACGAAGAACATCACTTCCGAGGCGATGAACAGGATCATGCCGTAGCGGTGATGCAGCTGCACGACGCGGGTGTGATCGCCGCGCTGGGCTTCCTTCACCACATCGGTCCACCAGGCGGCGAAGGTGTAGAGCACGCCGATGGTGCCGATGCCGAACACGAGCGGTGCAGCAGAATACATCTTGTGCATCCAGCTGACCGCGCCCACCGCCATGATGAAGGCGAACAGCGAGCCGACCGCCGGCCACGGCGAGGGATCGACGAGGTGATAGTCGTGATGCTTGGCGTGCGGCGCCGCCTCTACCGATGCCATGTGTCTCTCTCCGTCAGTTGCGCCCGTTGAAGCCGGCGCGCGTTATTTCGATATTATAGCACTTGCTTGAGCATGATCTGATCCGAAAATCGGAAAACCACTTTTCGGGATCATGCTCTAGAGATTGCCCTTGCGCGCGCCGGTCTCCGTTGCCGCTACCGGCTTCGGGGTCTGATCGCGCTGGGGGTAGAACGTGTAGGACAGGGTGATCGAGTTCAGCCCGTCATTCTCGCTGTCGTCAGCGAGCTTCGGATCGACATAGAACACCACTGGCATTTCGCGCTTCTCGCCCGGCCCAAGCGTCTGGTCGGTGAAGCAGAAGCAATTGATCTTCTGGAAATACGCACCGACCGTGAGCGGCGCCACGTTATAGGCGGCCTGGGCGGAGGTGGTGCGGGCGGACTGGTTGGTCACCGTGTAGAAAACCGTCAACACCTCGCCGATGCGGACTTCGACTTCGCTCTGCTCCGGCACGAACTTCCACGGCAGGCCCGGCGCCACATTGGCATCGAAGCGCACGGAAATCTTGCGGCCGATAGGGCCGGATTCCGGCGCGCCGGACGCCACCATGGTAGTGCCGTTGAAGCCGGTGACGCGGCAGAACCAGTTGTAGAACGGGACGGCGGCGTAGGACGCGCCGACCATGAAGGCGACGACCAGACCGCAGATCGAGGCAACGACCGTATCGCGCTTGAGGCGCGGCTTGGTGGCTGGCTGATGGGACTGCGGTTCGGTCATGTCACCTCACTTGCTGTTCATCAAATCAGAGCGGCCGGACGAGAACGGCCGGCCCCTTGACCAAGGTGACGGCGAAGAACAGCACGACGAGAATCCCGAGCGTCCAGGCGATGGCGACCGATCGCTCGCGACGGCTCTTCTTCTGAGCCTCGGTGAGGACGATACCGTCCTGCTTGGCAGGCTCGGGCTGATCAGAATTTCGCTCGGTGTCCATCGGATCATGCGCCCTCTTACCAGATCAGCGGCAGGGCAGCCTTGACGGCCACCTCGAGCAACAAAATGGCGAACAGAGCAAACAGATAGAGGATCGAGAACGCGAACAGCTGACGCGTTGCCTTGGTAGCCGGCTTGCCCTCGCGCAGGCGATAGACCTGCACGGCAAGGAACATCATGCCAGCGCCAAGGATCAGCGAAGCGACGCCATAGACGGCGGAGAAGTAACCGAGCGGCCATGGGGCAACGGCGGTGACCACCAGCACGACCGTATAGAGCAGGATCTGCAGGCGGGTCGCATCGGGACCGGCAACCACCGGCAGCATCGGCACGCCGGCGCGGGTGTAGTCGTCGTTGCGGAACAGCGCCAGTGCCCAGAAATGCGGCGGGGTCCAGAAGAAGATGATCAGGAACAGAAGGATCGGCTCCATCGAGAGCGATCCCGACGCCGCGGCCCAGGCCACGACGGGCGGCAACGCACCGGCAGCACCGCCGATGACGATGTTCTGAGCCGTCCAGCGCTTCAAGCCGATCGTGTAGATGACGACATAGAAGAAGATGGTGAAAGCGAGCAGCGCGCCGGCCAGCCAGTTCACCAGGATGCCCAGCGTCATCACCGAGAAGAAAGCGAGCACGATGCCGAAGGTGAGCGCTTCCGGGCGCGTGATGCGGCCGCGCGGGATCGGACGATTGGCCGTGCGCGTCATCAGCGCATCGATATCGCCCTCATACCACATGTTCAGCGCGCCCGAGGCGCCACCGCCTATGGCGATGCAGAGGATCGAGGTGATGGCCAGCACCGGATGATGATCGCCCGGCGCCAGGAAATAGCCGACCATGGCGGTGAAAACGACCAGCGACATCACCCGCGGCTTCAGCAGCGCGAGATAATCCCGTACACCCGCTTCAGAAATGCGGGGGCCGGACAGGTCGATGGCGTTTTGGTCGAGGACGGACAAGATCGGTCTCACTTCGTGTCACTGGCACTCCGACGGCTCCTTGAGGGGCACGGCGGAGGCAATTTCATGCGGCGCACTATTGTGCGCCGCAGCACACTTACTTGATACGCGGCAGCACTTCAAACTGATGGAAGGGTGGCGGCGAGCTCAGGGTCCATTCCAGGGTGGTGGCGCCGACGCCCCACGGGTTGTTCGCGGCCTTTTCCTTGCGGACGAAGGCATCGATCACGCCGTAGATGAAAATCAGCACCGCGAAACCTGAGATATAGGAACCGACCGACGACACCAGGTTCCAGCCGGCGAAGGCATCGGGGTAGTCGATGTAACGGCGCGGCATGCCGGACAGACCAAGGAAATGCTGCGGGAAGAACACCAGGTTGACGCCGATGAAGGTGACCCAGAAGTGCAGCTTGGCGATGAAGTCCGAATACATGTAACCGAACATCTTCGGGAACCAGTAGTACCAGCCCGCGAAGATGGCGAACACGGCGCCGAGCGACAGCACGTAGTGGAAGTGCGCGACGACGTAATAGGTATCTTGCAGCACACGATCGACGCCGGCATTGGCCAGCACGACGCCGGTGACGCCGCCGAGGGTGAATAGGAAGACGAAGCCTACGGCCCAGACCATCGGCGCCTTGAACTCAATGGAACCGCCCCACATGGTGGCGATCCATGAGAAGATCTTCACGCCCGTCGGCACCGCGATGACCATGGTGGCAGCGACGAAGTAGGCCTGCGTCGCCGAGGACATGCCCACCGTGTACATGTGGTGCGCCCAGACCACGAAGCCGATGCCGCCGATGGCGACCATGGCGTAGGCCATGCCGAGATAACCGAACACCGGCTTCTTCGAGAAGGTCGAGATGATCTGCGAAACCATGCCGAAGCCGGGCAGGATCAGGATGTACACTTCGGGGTGGCCGAAGAACCAGAACAGATGCTGGAACAGCACGGGATCGCCGCCACCTTCAGCCGCGAAGAAGGTGGTGCCGAAATTGCGGTCCGTCAGCAGCATGGTGATGGCGCCTGCCAGAACCGGCAGCGACAGCAGCAGCAGGAACACGGTGACCAGGATCGACCACACGAACAGCGGCATCTTGTGCAGGGTCATGCCCGGCGCGCGCATGTTGAAGATGGTGGTGATGAAGTTGATGGCACCGAGGATCGATGACGCACCAGCGATATGCAGCGCCAGGATCGCGAAATCGACGGCCGGGCCGGGATGGCCCGAGGTCGACAGCGGCGCATACATGGTCCAGCCGGCACCGACACCGTTGGCGCCGGGCTCGCCTTCCACGAAGGTGGAGATCAAGAGCAGCGCGAACGCGGCGGGCAGCAGCCAGAACGACACGTTGTTCATGCGCGGGAAGGCCATGTCCGGCGCGCCGATCATCAGCGGCACCATCCAGTTGCCGAAACCGCCGATCATCGCGGGCATCACCATGAAGAAGATCATGATCAGGCCGTGCGAGGTGACGAAGACGTTGTAGGTGTGCGCCTCGTGGAAGATCTGCACGCCCGGATACATCAGCTCGATGCGGATCAGGATCGACATCAGGCCGCCGATCACGCCGGCGACGATGGCGAAGATTAGATACATCGTGCCGATGTCTTTGTGGTTCGTCGAATAGACGTAACGACGCCACCCGGTCGGATGCGCATGCGCGTGATCGTCGTGGGCGTGGCTGTCGTGAGCAGGTGTCGCAGCTGTGGTTGCCATGTTGAAAATCCTTACTGCGCCTGCGTGGTCGTCGCGGAAGCAAAGGTGCTCGACGGATTGCTGGCGAACTTCTTCTTGGCGGTCTCCAGCCAAGCCGCGAATTCCTGCTCGGTGACGACGCGGATCGCGATGGGCATATAGGCGTGATCCTTGCCGCACAGTTCAGAGCACTGGCCGTAGAACCAGCCGGTCTTGGTGGCCTTGAACCAGGTCTCGTTGAGACGACCAGGGATCGCGTCGATCTTGATGCCGAAGGACGGCACCGCGAAGGAGTGGATCACGTCCGCCGCTGTGGTCTGCACGCGGACCACCTTGTTCACCGGCACCACCACCTCGTTATCGACGGCGAGGAGGCGCGGCTGCTTGTCCTGGGCCATTAGCGAGTCGAATTCGAACGGGCCGTTGTCCGGATAGGAGTAGGTCCAGAACCACTGCTTGCCGGTAGCTTTGATGGTCAGGTCGGCTTTCGGAATGTCGAGCTGCAGGAACAGCAGCCGGAACGACGGCACCGAGACCGCGACCAGGATCAGCACCGGAATGATCGTCCACGCCACTTCGATCAGCGTGTTGTGGGTCGTCTTCGACGGGACCGGATTGGCCTTCGAATTGAACTTCACCACCACGATGACAAGCAGAGCCAACACGAACAGCGTGATGGCAGTGATCAGCCAGAGCATGAAATTGTGAAACCAGGTGATGTTTTCCATCACCGGCGTAGCCGCTTCCTGAAGCTTGTATTCCCAGGGTGCGGGCTGACCCATCACCTGAGCATAGGCAGCACCGCCAACAGCGAGACCGGCCCCAATAACCGCTAACCCCAGCAACCGGTGGCCAAACTGGCCCCTCAGCATCCTCATGCCGCGTGCGCTCCCATTTGAAATCTTACGCATCCCGGTATTGCCCGAGTATGCGGCCCGACCCCCTCCCGGACAAACGGACAAATTGCCCAAGGCAACCTGCAACTCCCGTTCGTTAGAATGCGTCGAAATCCAGCCTCTCAAACCATAATTCTTGACCTGTCGCAATGCAGGAGTGCGGTATCCCGGAATGCATTCGACCGAATTGCACGAAGGTCGTATTTCCCGCGTCGCTTCAATGACAAATGTCAGTCGTTTGCGACGGCGCTTGACACCGGCGGTGGCCGCTTTAGGCACGAAATATGCGATGATCCGGCAACTGATTCGCCACAATCGACGCGCAAGCAGCTGTTGTGGCCGCCTTCAAGGCGCCGTCATTGCAGTATCATTCCGCGCTCTGGAATTCTTCAGACGAAACAGCGTTCACAGTGCTGCCAAACCGATTGCAGAGATCACTGACATGATCGCGACAACCAACCACGCCCAAAACTCCTACGCCCAAGGATCGATCCGGATGAGGCCTTCGACAACGCAGCAGCAGCCGACCGTCAGCTGGCGCCGCCTCACGCTCGGCTTTCTGACATGCGCAGCTCTGCTCGCCGTGCCTGCCGCCGCCAACGCCCAGGGCGCCGTGAAATCCACGCATGGCGACTGGCAGATCCGCTGCGACACGCCGCCCGGTGCGCAGGCCGAGCAATGTGCCCTGATCCAGAGCGTGGTGGCGGAAGACCGTTCCAATGCCGGCCTCACGGTGATCGTGCTCAAGACCGCCGACCAGAAGAGCAAGCTGATGCGCGTGGTGGCGCCGCTCGGCGTGCTGCTGCCATCAGGCCTGGGCCTCAAGCTCGACAATCAGGACGTCGGCCGCGCCGGCTTCGTACGCTGCCTGCCGAACGGCTGCGTCGCGGAGGTTGTGATGGACGACAAGCTGCTCGGCCAGTTGCGCACGGCGAAAACCGCGACCTTCATCATCTTCGAGACCCCGGAAGAAGGCATCGGCTTCCCGTTGAGCCTGAACGGGCTCGGGGATGGCTACGACAAGCTGCCGTAGGCTCAAGGCCAACGATTACAACAGGATCGCCATCGTGATCAGATTCTCGTAGGTGCCATCGACGCATACGGCGTCGCGATGGATACCTTCGGTCAGGAAGCCAAGCTTCTTGTAGAGCGCAATGGCGTTTTCATTCGGCTCCCGCACGGTCAGTTCGACCCGGTGAAGGTGAGCTGCGCGCGCCACGGCCAGCGCCGTCTGAATCAGCTCTTTGCCTAGCCCTTTCCCGCGGTAAGGGGGCAACAGCCCCAGACCAAGGACACCGCTGTGGCGATAAACGAGTCTTGCCTTCGGCAGGATGTCGCACCAGCCGACAACCCCTTCCGCTGACGTGACCGCGACGATCTGAGGGTTTCCACTGCTGATATTTCCGAGAACGAAAGCGCGGATCTCGGTGATCGGAGGAGCCTCCAGGAACGCCAGATAGCGCTTCTCGCGCGCGACGAAATCGAGCGCATGATGGAAGCCTTCGACATCGTCTGCCGTGATCGGCCTGATCTGGACATCCATGCGGATCAGCTCCCGCTGCATCGACGGTCCGCGGCATAAGCCACGGCCGCACAGATGTCGCCCTCTGTAAGCTCTGGAAAATCTTCAATAATTTCCTGATGGGATTGCCCGGCAGCAATCCAACCGAGGATATCGGACACAGCAATCCTCATATGGCGAATGCAGGGGCGCCCACCACGTTTGCCCAACTCAACGGTGATAACCGCCTGAGAGCTCATGATCCAAGCGTATCACAATCTCTAAGGTTCGTGCAGCCGTATCACTACCGCTATTCGCCCGCCACCAGCCCCGCCGCACGGCGGTGATTGCGGCTTGGCTTTGACTGCGCCTTCAATCGGCGGCGCGAGAAGTACAGGATGATGCCGGTGACCGTGAACAGCGGCATCAGCGCGGCGGCGATCATGAACAGGATGCGGCCGACCAGACCGAAGGCCGCGCCGGTATGGATCTGCAGAACCCGCTGCAGGATGCTGTCACCGACGGATTTGTCCGCATAGCGCTCGACATTGACGACACGCCCGGTGGCGCCATCGATGCGGAAATCATCGCGGGCAACGTCATGCGGGGCGTCTTTGGCCAGCGAGCGCAGGCGTACCGGACCAGGGCCGTTCGGCACCAGCAGATAGACATTGGTATATTGGCTACCCTGCTCGGCGAGGAACGTCGCCCATGCACGATCGAGCGATGGGGCAGCGGCTTGCGCTGCGTCGGCAGGCTTGGCTCCACCCTTGGCCTTCGCCGGCGCCTTGGCGGCGGCGGGCGGCTTGCTCGACAGCAGCCAGGTGGCGCTGGCCTTGTACCAGTCGAACGACCACCACAGGCCGGTGAGAATCGTGATCACATAGATCGGCAGCACCCAGGTGCCGACAACGCTATGCAGCGACCAATGGAACGCCCGGCCGGGCATCGCCAGATTGGGCTTCAGCCACATCCTGATGCTGCGCACGCGGCGCGGCCAGCGCAGCACCATGCCGGAGATCAGCAGCACCAGCAGGCCGATCGCGCACACGCCTGTGATCAGGCGGCCATAGCCATTGCCGTTGCCCGGCAGCAGCAGGAAACGATGCAGGTTGCGCAGCGTGGCGAAGAAGCCCTCGCCGCTGACGGCCGAGAGGACACGGCCGTCATAGGGATCGACAAAGACCGACGAGCGCTCGCCGGCCTCGTTGCGCGCGAAGCGGGCGCGCACGGTGGCACCCGGCTCGCTCGACAGCAGCATCAGCTGCACCTTGCCGGCACCCGGCTGGGCCTGCAGTCGCGCCACGATCTCATCCGGCGTCAGCACCGGTGCGGAGCGCACATCGACCCTGGCGACATCGCGATTGAGCGCGGCGACGATATCGTCCTCGAAGGACAGCATCGCGCCGGTGAGGCCCATGAGGCCGACCACCAGCGCGATCGCGAGACCGATGATGGAATGAACCTGCAGGAAAGCGGATTTGATCGGAGAGGCCATGAGCAGCAGAAATTCTGAGCTGGAGGACGAAATGCGTCGGGTCTCAGCGCCCGCTGCGGCAATGGCCCACGCTTACCGCACAGCCACAGGGCGGACCACCACAGCAGTTTGTAATCGCTCCAAACTGGAACTCGCGCGGCGCGCCCCTGCCTCTCCCAATTTGTAACCCCGTACCTATCTTCCCGAGCGAACACCTGTATCGTCCGAGATTACGCCAATGTAAGGCGACCCGATCCCGGGTTGCCGCTACAAGGTGAAACCGCCGTCCAGCGCAGCAATGCCCGCCGTTTTGGAGCCTGCATGACCAGCCTCGCCACCACATCCCTGCTCGACCGTGCCAATCTCGACCGCGACGAGGTCCGCCGCGAATTGTTGCGGGGTTTGCAGGGGGCCGATGATGGCGAGCTGTTCCTGGAATATAGCCAGAGCGAGGCGCTCGGCTTCGACAATGGAAGATTGAAGCAGGCGACCTATGACACCGCGCAGGGCTTTGGCCTCCGCGCCGTGAAGGACGATGCGGTCGGCTATGCGCATTCCTCGGATGTCTCGATCCCGGCGCTGATCCGCGCGGCGGATGCCGTCAATGCGGTGCGCGGCGGCTATCACGGCACCTTTGCCGCGGCGCCCTCTCATACCAATGTGAAGCTCTATAGCGACGACAATCCGCTCGATGCCCCCGGCTTCGAAGCCAAGGTCAAACTGCTGGCCGAGATCGACGCCTATGTGCGCGACAAGGATCCGCGCGTGCGCCAGGTCTCGGTGTCGCTCGGCGCGAGCTGGCAGGTGGTTGAGATCATCCGTCCCGATGGCGAAAGCTATCGCGATATCCGCCCGCTGGTGCGCGTGAACATCACCGTGGTCGCCGGCCAGGGCGACCGGCAGGAAAGCGGCAGCAAGGGCTACGGCGGCCGCGAGGGCTATGCCCGCTTCATCGAAAGCGCGAATTGGCGCGCCGCTGCCGATGGCGCACTGCGCGAAGCGGTGGTGAATCTCGACTCGATCCCTGCGCCCGCCGGCGAAATGGATGTGGTGCTCGGGCCGGGCTGGCCCGGCGTGATGCTGCATGAAGCCGTCGGCCACGGGCTCGAAGGCGATTTCAACCGCAAGAAGACCTCGGCCTTTGCCGGCCTGCTCGGCCAGCAGGTCGCCGCCAAGGGCGTCACCGTGGTGGATGACGGCACCATCTCGTCACGCCGTGGCTCGCTCTCCATCGACGACGAAGGCACGCCGACCAATCGCACCATGCTGATCGAGGACGGAATTCTCGTCGGCTACATGCAGGATCGCCAGAACGCGCGCCTGATGGGCATGAAGCCCACCGGCAATGGCCGTCGCCAGGGCTATGCCCATGTGCCGATGCCGCGCATGACCAACACCTACATGCTCGCCGGCCAGCGCGACCCCGCCGAAATCCTCGCTTCGGTGAAGAACGGCATTTACGCGGTGAACTTCGGCGGCGGTCAGGTGGACATAACCTCCGGCAAATACGTGTTTCAGTGCACCGAGGCCTACAAGATCGAGAACGGCAAGATCGGCGCGCCGCTGAAGGGCGCGATGATGATCGGCAATGGTCCCACCGACCTGCACCGCATCAGCATGATCGGCAACGACCTCGCGCTCGATGACGGCATCGGCACCTGCGGCAAGCATGGCCAGGGCGTCCCGGTCGGTGTCGGCCAGCCGACGCTGCGCATGGACAAGGTGACGATCGGAGGAACGGGCTCGTGAGCACGGAAACGACGACGGAAGCGGCCGGCAGCACCGCCAGACGCTGGGGCGGCCAGCTCGCGCAGATCGCCGCCATCGTCGGCATTGTGTTTCTCGGCAAGGGCGCGCTTGCCGAACCGTTCTACGTTCCGTCCGCCTCCATGGAGCCGACCCTGCTGATCGGCGACGCGCTGCTGGCATCGAAATTTCCCTACGGCTATTCGACGGCTTCGCTGCCGATCCATGTGGCTTTCCCCGAAACCGGCCGCGTGTTCGCCTCCACGCCGAAGCGCGGCGATGTCGTCGTGTTCCGCTGGCCCGGCGATCGCTCGCAGGTCTGGGTCAAGCGCGTGATCGGCCTGCCCGGCGATCGCGTCGAAATGCGCGGCGGTCAGGTCTGGCTCAACGGCGTTGCCACGGCGATCACATCGGATGGCATCGGAGCTGCGGAAGACGACAGCGGCGGATCCGAGCCTGCGCATCGTTACGTCGAAACACTGCCCGGCGGCGTCGCGCATCCCATCTTCAAGCTGCGCGCCAATGGCCGCCTCGACAACGCGCCGGAAGTCACCGTGCCACCGGACCATCTGTTCGTGATGGGCGACAACCGCGACAATTCCGCTGACAGCCGCGTGCCGGTTCGCCAGGGCGGCGTCGGCATGTTGCCGATGGACAATCTGGTCGGCCGGGTCGATGCCATTGTCGGCTCATGGGACCTCGGCGTGCGCAGCCAGCCAGTAACAAACTGGATTTCCGGCCTGCGCTTCGCCCGGTTTTTTACCGGCGTGCATTGAGAACGCCCTCAACAGGGTCGATGATGGCTGCGGATTTTGTCGCGGCCGCATTGCGGAATCCGGTACATGACGCACTGCTCGAGCGGATCAGCGAGCTTCAGCTTCCCGACGCATGGATCGTTGCCGGCTGCTTGACACAGACGGTGTGGAACGCATTGTCCGATCGACAGATCGACTACGGCATAGATGACTACGATATCTTCTATTTCGATGCCGACCTGTCGTGGGATGCCGAGAATCGGGTCATCAACGACTTTCGCGCTTGCGCCGACCGCGTCGACGCCCGTGTCGAGATTCGCAATCAGGCCCGCGTGCATCTCTGGTACCCTGAGAAACACGGCAAGCCTTATCCGGCCCTCTCCAACGCGACCAACGGCATCGACCGCTTTCTCACCCGCTGCACGCAAATCGGCTTGAGCAGCAACGGCCGGGATGTCTATGCGCCTGAAGGTCTGGATGATATCCGGGACTTCGTGGTGAGGCCCAATCGCACGCCAAATTTTTCGCCGGACGCTTATCGACGCAAGTCCGCGCGTTGGCAGGCGCTCTGGCCCGAACTCCGGATCATGCCTGCCGGCACGTACAGCGACTTGCATGAGCGGAGCGCCAATGACGTTTGACGACCTGCGAAAGTTTGCGCTGACATGGCCGGAGGTCGAGGATGGCACATCCTATGGCACGCCTGCGCTGAAAGTACGGAAGAAGCTGTTGGCACGCCTGAAGGACGACGGCGACACCCTGGTCATGCCCGGCGTGCCGTTTGAGGAGCGCGCCATGCTGGTGGACCGCGCGCCGAAGGTCTTCTCCTTCACCGATCACTATCGCGACTATCCGATTGTGCTGATCAGTCTCTCCAAAGCCAAGCGTGCGGATGTCGAACCGCTGTTGCGCCGACAGTGGCTGGCGCTGGCCTCGAAGGCCGCACGCAAGGCTTATGAGGCCGGCAGCATGTAGGGTGGGCAAAGGCGCCCTTGCGCCGTGCCCACCTCCACCAGCCGCGCACTTGAAGGTGGGCACGCTTTCGCTTTGCCCACCCTACGAAGTCCCGTCAGAAATAAGCGATGGCCCGGCCGCAGATCGCGACACTGAGCCAGATCACCAGCGACGCCAATGCACCCTGCCGCGCACCTGCAGGCATCGGCGACGACGGCGGCAAGGCAGCGACCTTCGGCATGATCGTCCATTCGACCCAGACGACATTGAGCAGGCCCAATCCGATCAGCGCGACCTTGATCAGGAACACGCGGTTCATGACCACGTGGCTGGCTTCGGCGGTGAACAGCACCAGGCCCGTGACAACCAGTCCAACGAAGCCGGCAATCGCGAGACGGCGCATCTGGCGCAGCAGTGGGCCAGGCGCGGTGACCGCCAATCCGCCCGCCAGCCGCGCATCCATCACCGCGATCGCGCCGGTAAAGAACAGCAGCGCGACGATGTGCCCCACATTGGCGACCATATAGACCCATCGCGACTGCCGGATCGCTGCGCCGATGCCTGAGGCTTCGATGGCGATGAACAATGCGGGTGCAGCGTCTGTCATGCGGCGCTAGCGGAGTTCGTAGGTCTTGCCGTCCACCGTGATGCGCTCGGCGCGCATCTCGTCCTTCTCCACCGTGGACGGATAGCCATAGGCCGAAACAACCTTGCCGACCGCGACGATATCGGCGGTCGCACCGCGCGCCTGCATGCGGGATGTCGGCGCCAGCGTTGCGGTCCAGGCCTTGTCGCTGCCCTTGATGACGATGGTGGCGTGGGGATTCTCGAATTTCAGGCTTTCGATCGGCCCGCTGACGGTCACCGGCTTGGCCGCGTCATAGCTGCCCCAGCCGTGATGGGCCACGGCAGCGGCGGTCGTGATGGCCATGAGGGTCGTGGCGCCGATGGCGATTCGGAGGATACGCGTCATGTGTCGTCTCCCTTGCCTGTCGATGTTATCTGACAACGCCCGAAATGAAACCCGGTTTGCGGCGCGGCGGCTTGATGTCGTTTTTCAGGAAACAGCGCGCACTCTTGCCGGCATAGCCCGACCGGGCAAATGTCCAGGCCCGGCATTTGTTGTCGCCCTGGCAGGCGTCACGGCAGACATCGCCGCGATCTGCCTTGTCGTCGTTCTTCACCTCGAAGGAGCGGTAATCGCCACCATAACGGTCGGTGGATGTCTCAACCGGGCCGACGCGCGGCTCGATGACGCCGGCGCCGCGCACGCCGGAAACGCAGCAATAGCTCTGAACCCGTGGCGTGACCTTGTCCTTCAGCCAGCACACGGCGTTTTCGGAATTGTCGCTGGGGTAATTGAAGCTCCAGGCACGGCACTTCTTGTCGCGCTCGCAGATCAGCGCGCATTCGGCGGGGTCGCCCGACATGGATACTGAGCGCTGATAGTCACCGCCCGGCCGGTCGAAATTGGTCTGCGCCTGCGCCGGCACGGCTAGCGCGAGCACCAGCATGGCAAGTGCTGCCCAACACGCTCTGAACAGGCGGCGCTTCAACATGCAGACGGGCTTCCGGCGGGTTGCGACAGGTGATGCGTGAGGTGCCATTGGACCGCGCGCCACCTGTACGTCCGATGAACGGATTGACAGAATTCATCCCTGCCGCTCACAAGCGCTTGAGCTAGAAGCAATATTCCTTATAGGCGGGGGTCACCGAGCCACCCCAGGCGCCATTGAACTTGGCGAGCATCTCCTCGGCCGGCGTCTTGCCGCTCTCGATGATGCGATCGAGCGGCGTCAGGTGGCGCGTTTCGTCGAGGCCGTCGGCATCGAGCCTGGCGCGACGGCGCAGGCCGTCATGGGCGATGGCCAGACACTCCTTGGCGATCTCGAACAGATAGCGGTCCTTGATCCGGGCCTTGAAGCCGAAACGCGGCACGTCATCGCGCAGCGCCTGACGCTCCGGCGCCGTCCAGTGTTTGGCGATATCCCAGGCGGCATCGAGCGCGGCATCGTCATAGAGCAGCCCGACCCAGAAGGCCGACAGCGCCGGCAACCGGTCCGATGTCACGCCGTCCGCGCCGCGCATTTCGAGATAACGCTTGAGGCGGACTTCCGGGAAGATCGTGGAGAGATGATTGGCCCAGTCCGACAGCGTCGGCTTCTTGCCGGACATCTTGTCGTTCTTGCCCTCGAAGAAGGCGCGGAAGGAGGAGCCGGAGACGTCGATATAGCTGTCGCCGCGCTTGACGAAATACATGGGAACATCGAGCGCGTAATCGACCCAGCGCTCGAAACCCATGCCGCTTTCAAATGCCCAGGGCAGCATGCCCGAGCGGTTGTTGTCGGTGTCGCGCCAGATCTCGGAGCGGAAGGAAAGGAAGCCGTTCGGCTTGCCTTCCGTGAAGGGGGAATTGGCGAACAGCGCCGTCGCCACCGGCTGCAGCGCCAGCGAAACGCGCAGCTTCTTGACCATGTCGGCTTCCGAGGAGAAGTCGAGATTGGTCTGCACGGTACAGGTCCGGTACATCATGTCCAAACCATACGTGCCGACCTTCGGCATGTAGTTGGTCATGATCTTGTAGCGGCCCTTCGGCATCACCGGGATCTGCGCGCGCGACCAGGACGGCGTCAGGCCGAGACCGAGGAAGCCGATACCGAGCGGCGTCGCCACTTCGCGCACCTGGGCGAGATGCGCCATCAGTTCGGCCTGGGTCTGATGCACGGTTTCCACCGGCGCGCCCGACAGTTCGAACTGACCACCCGGCTCCAGCGAGATCGCGCCACCGCCGGTCACGTCATAGAGACCGATGATGTTGCGGCCTTCCATGATCGGCTCCCAGCCGAGCAGGTGCTTCATGCCCACGAGCAGCGCTTCGATGCCGCGCGCGCCGTCATACGGCACGGGCGCATGGCCATCGAGCGTAAACGGCGTTTTCTCATGCTCGGTGCCGATGCGGAATTCGGACGCGGGCTTCACGCCCGCTTCCAGCCACGCCACGAGTTCGTCGCGCGACTGCAGCGGCGTCATATCAAGTTGGTCACGCGCCATGGGACATCCGAATGAAGGGCGCTGCAATCCGATGCGCGCAGTGTCGGGGACGCTCAAGGCCCGAGCGGGCGGTGAGCGCAGGAAAAATGTGAAACGTCATCGTGCTGCTACGGCATCTCTCGCCACAGGGTCAGATGCGGCAGCGGAGTCTTTGCACGCGCAGCCGAGTAAATCGAGTAGCCCGCAGAGCTTTGCTGCATCTGCGTCGGTCAGTTTGCAGCCGACATGCTTTTCGATGGCGACCGCATAGGCGCCGCTCATCTTCTTGTGCAATTCGCGGCCGGTCGGAGTGATTTCCACGAACAGGCCGCGCTTGTCCATCTTGCATTCGCGGCGCACGGCGAGGCCTTCGTCCACCAGCCGGTCGATCAGCCGCGACGTCGAATATTGCGGTATCAACATCTGCTTTTCGAGCTCGACGGGACGCAGCTCGCCATTTGGCGCACGCGACAACTCCATCAAGGCGTCGTACCATGCGAGCGGCGGAAAGCCGGCGCGCTTGAGATCCTGTTCGACGCCGTCCAGCACCCGGGTCTGGACGCGCATCAGGCGGATCCAGGCGGCAGCGGCCTCGGTGGAAGGTTTACGTTTCATCTCTCGGTCCAAATGGTGCCGGCACCCTAGCCATTTAATGCACCTGCATCAATCTTGACTATTCCATGCCGATGCATTTAGTCACGCCCCGGCGTTAACCCAACGTCCTTAAGGAGAAATTTCGATGAAGCTGTATTATTCGCCAGGCGCCTGTTCGCTGTCGCCGCATATCGCACTTCTCGAAGCCGGCGTGGCCTATGACCTGGTCAAGGTCGACCTCAAGGCCAAGAAGCTGGAAAACGGCGACGATTTCCTGGCCGTCAACCCGAAGGGCCAGGTCCCGGCGCTGGGTCTCGACAATGGCAAGGTGCTGACCGAGGGCCCGATCATCGTCCAGGTGATCGCCGACCAGGCCGCCGGTAAGAACCTCGCCCCGGCCCGCGACAGCGACGAGCGCTACAAGCTGCAGGAAATCCTGAACTTCCTGACCAGCGAGCTGCACAAGAATTTCTCGCCGCTGTTCAACCCGACCTTCTCGGACGAGGTAAAAGGCTTCTTCCGCGACCGCCTGACCGGCAAATTCAAATATCTCGACGGCCAGCTCGCCGGTCACGACTACCTGATGGGCAAGCAATTCACGGTCGCCGACGGCTACCTGTTCACGATGCTGCGCTGGGCCGACGCCCACAAGCTCGACCTCTCCATGTTCAAGAACCTGATGGCCTACAAGGACCGCGTCGCCGCGCGCCCGAAGGTCCAGGAAGCGCTGGAGAAGGAAGGCCTGATGAAGGCGGCGTGAGCTGCGGCTTCATTGGACTGGGAATGCGAAAGGCCGGATCGATGATCCGGCCTTTCTTGTTTAACTTGTTTCCCTCTCCCCTTGTGGGAGAGGGTGGATCGACTGCGAAGCAGTCGAGACGGGTGAGGGGTAACCACAAGCTCAGAGCCTGGTAATACCCCTCATCCGTCTTCGCTTCGCGAAGCCACCTTCTCCCACCCTGCACAGCTCCGCTGTGCTTGGGGGAGAAGGAAAAAAGGGCGCACTCAAGCCGCCGCCTTCTTCGGCGCAAAGCGTCCGTAGAACGTCTCGCCCTTGGCGGCCATCTCTTCCAGCAGTTTTGGCGGCGTGAAGCGGGAGCCGTACTTTGCTTCCAGCTTGTGGCAGAGCTCGACGAACTTCTTGGTGCCCATGAAGTCGATATAGCTCAGCGTGCCGCCGGTGAACGGCGCGAAGCCGAAGCCCAAAATGGATCCGACATCCGCTTCGCGGGGATCCACGATCACATTGTCCTCGACCGTGCGTGCGGCTTCCACCGCCTGCACCACGAGGAAGCGCTGCTTCAGCTCTTCCACATCGAGCGTATCGGGATCGAGCGGCTTCGGCAGCAGGGGCGCAATACCCTTCCACAAAGCCTTCGAGCCCTTGCCCTTCGGCGGATACTCGTAAAAACCCTTGCCGTTCTTGCGGCCGAAGCGCTCCTGCTTCTCCACCATCTCGACGATGAGCTTCTTCTGCGCCTGATCGACAGCCTGCGAGCCCAAATCGGCTTCGGTGGCCTTCATGATCTTCAGCACCAGATCGAGCGCGATTTCGTCGGACAGCGACAGCGGGCCGACCGGCATGCCGGCCATCTTGGCGGTGTTTTCGATCATCGCCGGCGGCACGCCTTCGAGCAGCATTTCCAGGCCTTCGGCCGTGAAACGCAGCACGCAGCGATTGGCGAAGAAACCGCGGCTGTCATTGACCACGATCGGCGTCTTGCCGATGACGCGGATGTAGTCGAGCGCGGTGGCCAGCGCGACATCGCCGGTGTTCTTGCCGACGATGGTCTCCACGAGCATCATCTTCTCGACCGGCGAGAAGAAGTGGATGCCGATGAATTTCGACTGATCGGTGAATTCCTCGGCCAGCGAGTTGATCGGCAGCGTCGAGGTGTTGGAGGCGATGATGGCGCCTTCCTTCAGCAGCGGCTGCACCTTCTTGTAGATCTCGGCCTTGACAGCGCGATCCTCGAATACGGCCTCGATGACGAGGTCGCATTCCTTGATCACGTTGAAATCGGCAGTGGCCGTGATCTTCGACATCAGCGCGTCGCGATCGGCCTCCTTGGCGCGGCCCTTGGCGATCAGCCCATCGATCACCGACTGGCAATGCGCACGGCCCTTGTCGGCGGAGGCCTGGTCGCGATCGATCAGCACCACGTCGATGCCGCCCTTGGCCGAGACATAGCCAACGCTCGCGCCCATGAAGCCGGCGCCGATGATGGCGAGCTTCTTGACCTTGGTCGGCGGCACATTGGTGGGACGACGCGCGCCCTTGTTGAGCTCCTGCATGGAGAGGAACAGGCTGCGGATCATCGCAGCGGCTTCCTTGGTCTGCAGGACATGGGCGAAATAACGCGACTCCACGCGCAGCGCGGCATCCATCGGCAGCTGGAGGCCTTCATAGACGCACTGCATGATGGCCCGGGCGGCCGGATAATTGTCGAAGGTTTCGCGACGATAGATGGCGTTGCCCGCGGGGAACATCATCATGCCCTGCTTGGAATAGACGGGTCCGCCGGGCAGCTTGAAGCCCTTCTCGTCCCAAGGAGCCACGGCCTTGCCGCCGGCCTTGATCCATTCCTTCGCAGTCTTGATGAGATCGGCCGCCGGCACCACGGCGCCGACGATGTTCATCGCCTTCGCCTTGGCGAGATTGACCTGGTCGCCCTTCAGCAGCATCTGCATCGTGTCCTGCGGCTGCAGCATACGCGCCAGACGCTGGGTGCCGCCACCGCCGGGGAACAGGCCGACCTTGATTTCGGGCAAGCCGAGACGGGTCTTCGGATTCTCCGCCGCTACGCGATAGTGGCAGGCGAGCGTGAGTTCGAATGCGCCGCCGAGCGCGAGGCCATTGATGGCAGCGACCCACGGCTTGCCTGCGGTCTCGATCTTGCGCAGCGTCAGCGAGAGCTTGCGGCTCTCGTCGAACAGCATCTGCTGGGCGGCTTCCTCGCCCTTGGCCTTCTTCGTCTCGGCAAAAATCTTGTTCATGCCTTCCAGCATGGAGAGATCGGCACCAGCCGAGAAAGCGTCCTTGCCGGAGGTGACGACGACGCCCTTCACCGCGGCATCCGCTGTGGTCTGGTCGACGATGGCGCCGAGTTCTTCGATGGTGGTGGTGTCGAGCACGTTCATCGAACGGCCGGGAATGTCCCAGGTGACGAGGGCAATGCCGTCGGCGTCGGTCTCAACCTTGAAATTCTTGAAGGTCATGTGTGGCTCCCAAAATGCCTGCTGCCATAAAGCGCGAGCGTTGATGTCTCTTCCCCTCTCCCCTTGTGGGAGAGGGTGGATCGAACGCGAAGCGTTCGAGACGGGTGAGGGGTAGCCACAAGCACCGAGCTTCGCTGTACGCCTCATCCGCCTCCGCTTCGCGGAGGCACCTTCTCCCACCCTGCACAGCTTCGCTGTGCTTGGGGAGAAGGGAAGAAGGTTAGACGCGTTCGATGATGGTGGCGGTGCCCATGCCGCCGCCGATGCAGAGGGTGACGAGGGCCGTGGACTTGTTGGTGCGCTCGAGTTCGTCGAGCACGGTGCCGAGGATCATGGCGCCGGTGGCGCCGAGCGGATGGCCCATGGCAATGGCGCCGCCGCAGACATTGATCTTCTCATTGTCGATGTCGAAGGCCTGGATGTAGCGCAGCACGACCGAGGCAAAAGCCTCGTTGAGCTCGAACAGGTCGATATCCGACAGCTTCATGCCGGAACGCTCCAGCACCTTCTTGGTGACATCCACCGGACCGGTGAGCATCATCGCGGGCTCGGAGCCGATATTGGCGAAGGCGCGGATCTTTGCGCGCGGCTTCAGGCCGTTCTTCTTGCCGGCTTCAGCGCTGCCGAGCAGCACGGCGGCGGCGCCATCGACGATGCCCGACGAATTGCCGGCGTGATGAACATAGTTCACCGCTTCGATTTCCGGATGCGACTGCAGCGCAACGCCGTCGAAACCGCCCATGGCTGCCACGGCGGCGAAAGACGGCTGCAGCGCGGCCAGCGACTGCATCGTGGTGGACGGGCGCATATGCTCGTCCTTGGCCAGGATGGTCAGGCCGTTGATGTCCTTGACCGGAACGATGGAATTCTTGAAGCGGCCTTCTTCCCATGATTTCGCGGCGCGCTGCTGGCTCTGCACGGAGTAAGCATCGACGTCATCGCGGGAAAAGCCGTATTTGGTCGCGATCAGATCGGCGGAAACGCCCTGCGGCATGAAGTAAGCGGGAACGGCGATCGACGGATCGACCGGCCATGCACCGCCGGAGGCACCGATGCCCACGCGGCTCATGCTCTCGGCACCGCCGCCGATGGTGAGTTCGTGCTGGCCGGCCATCACCTGGGCGGCAGCAAAGTTCACAGCGTCGAGGCCGGAAGCGCAGAAGCGGTTGATCTGGATGCCGGGGACATCATTGCCATAGCCCGCCGAAAGCGCGGCCATGCGGGCGATGTCGCCGCCGGCTTCGCCGACGGGATCGACGACGCCGAGCACGACGTCATCGACGCTGCCGGGCTTGAGATTGTTGCGTTCCTTGAGCGCCTTCAGCGGCGCAGTGGCGAGCGCGAGCGCGGTCACCTCATGCAGCGAACCATCGGACTTGCCGCGACCGCGCGGCGTGCGAACGTGATCATAGATATAGGCCTCGGGCATGGTGTCTCCCTTATCTCTGTTGTCATCGCCCGGCTTGACCGGGCGATCCAGTACACGCGGGTGTTTGAGCTTGCTCTCTGAAATCTGTGTCTACTGGATCCCCGCATGCGCGGGGATGACAGTTGAGTGTGTGGTGGTAATGGAGTGTCAGAACGCTTCCGCCGGAAGCTCCATCGTGGTCGCCGCACCCGTCTGGATGCGGGCCAGATGCAGCGCCGTCTCCGGCAGCATCCGCTCCATGAAGAAACGGCCTGTCACAAGCTTGGTGGTCAGGAACGGCGTCGCGCCTTCAGCGGCGATCTTGTCCTGCGCGATCTTCGCCATCTTCGCCCACATATAGGCAAAGGCAGTGAGGCCGAAGAGTTGCATGTAGTCGGTGGCGCCGGCGCCGGCATTGTCGGGCTTGGCCATGGCATTGTTCATCAGCCACATGGTGGCCTGCTGCAGGTGACCGAGCGCATTCGACAGCGGATCGACATAGGGCTTCATGGCTTCATCGCCGCCATGCTCCTTGGCGAAGGCTGCGACCTCGCCGAAGAAGGCCATTGCGGCACGGCCGCCATCGCGCGGCAGCTTGCGGCCGACCAGATCGAGTGCCTGGATGCCGTTAGCGCCTTCATAGATCATCGCGATACGCGCATCGCGCACGAACTGCTCCATGCCCCATTCGGCGATATAGCCGTGACCACCGAACATCTGCTGCGCCGACACCGCATTGGCAAAACCGCCATCGGTGAGAATGCCCTTCAGCACCGGGGTCATCAGGCCCATGTGATCGTCGGCGGCCTGGCGCTCCTTCGCATCGTCGGAGCGATGGGCGACGTCGCTCTTCAGCGCGGTCCACACCACCATGGCGCGGGCGGCTTCGTTGAAGGCACGGATGGTCAGCAGCGTGCGGCGCACGTCTGGATGCACCATGATGGAATCCGCAGGCTTGTCCGGCGACTTCGGCCCGGTGAGCGAGCGGCCCTGCAGGCGGTCCTTCGCGTAGGCCACCGCGTTCTGATAGGCGACTTCCGACTGCGCGAGGCCCTGCACGGCAACGCCGAGACGGGCTTCGTTCATCATCACGAACATGCCCTGCATGCCCTTGTTTTCTTCGCCGATCAGCCAGCCGGTCGCATTGTCGTAGTTCATCACGCAGGTGGAATTGCCGTGGATGCCCATCTTGTGTTCGATGGAGCCGCAGACGACGCCGTTGCGCGCGCCGAGCGAGCCGTCGTCATTCACCAGCACCTTCGGCACCACGAACAGCGACACGCCCTTGATGCCGGCCGGCGCGCCTTCGATACGCGCGAGCACGAGATGGATAATGTTGTCGGCCATGTCGTGTTCGCCGGCCGAAATGAAGATCTTCGTACCAGTGATCTTGTAACTGCCATCGTCCTGCTTCACCGCCTTGGTGCGGAGCAGACCGAGATCCGTGCCGCAATGCGGCTCGGTGAGATTCATGGTGCCGGTCCATTCGCCGGCGATCATCTTCGGCAGATATTTGCTCTTCTGCTCGTCCTTGCCATGCACGATCAATGCAGCGGTCGCGCCCATGGTGAGGCCGCCATACATGGAGAAGGCCATGTTCGCGGAGATCTGGAATTCGGCAACGGTCTGCGACAGCGTCACCGGCAGGCCCTGGCCGCCATATTCGGCCGGCGCCGACAGGCCGAGCCAGCCGCCTTCAGCCACTTGCTTGAACGCGTCCTTAAAGCCCTTCGGCGTGGTCACGCTGCCATCGTCATGGCGCTTGCAGCCTTCGAGATCGCCGACGCGGTTCAGCGGCTGCAGCACGTTCTCGCTGAGCTTGGCTGCTTCGCCGAGGATCGCCTCGCGCACATCCGCCGAGGCATCCGCGAAGCCGGGGAGATTGTTGTAGCGGTCGAACTGGAACACGTCATTGAGCAGGAATCCGACGTCTTCGAGCGGCGCTTTGTAGCTGGGCATGAATTCTTCCCGGTTGGAATTGATCAGAGGCGGCGACGCGCGGTCATCTTACAGCATCGCCGTTGAAGGTGATTTTGAAATGACAGGCGCTTATTGCCGCGCCAGCATTTCACCCATGAGACGGTGCAGGAGATTGATGGCTTTCAGCGGCCGCACCATCACCTTGAAATGCGTGATGCGCCCATCGGCATCGAAGGTGATCATGTCGATGCCGTTGATCTTGATGCCTTCGATCTCGTTCTCGAATTCGAGCACGGCCGAAGTCTCGTTCCGCCATTCGCCGGTATAGGTGAAACCGAGTCCGCCCAGCACCTGTTCGGCGGCGGCGAGATATTTGAACACGATGTCACGGCCGCGCTGTGGCGAATGCACCACCGGGCTTTCGAACACGGCGTCGGGATGCAGCAGATCCCTGAGCGCCGCGTGGTCGTGGGACTTCATGAAGCCGTACCACTTGTCGAGGCCGGGCATTCCCATCGGCGATCTCCGCGTTTCCATACATCCCTGCACGGAAACTAACGCCGACGGATGGATTTCGTCAATACACATGTGTATGGTTGGCTCATGGACGCGCAAACGACCAAGGACCGGCTGACCCGCAAAGCGTGGCTCGATCACGGCCTCCGCATTTTGGCGCGGCAGGGCGCGGCTGCCTTGAAGGTCGGCGAGCTCGCCGCCGGGCTGAACGTGTCGCGCGGCAGTTTCTACTGGCATTTCAAGGACATCGGAGAATTCCGCCTGCAGCTTCTGGAACGTTGGCAGGAGCGCACCACCGACCAGGTTCTGGAGCAAACCGACGCCTCGACGACCGGCGCCGCGCGCCTGACCCATCTGATGAAGCTCGCCTTCAACGAGGATCGCAGCCTCGACCGTTCGATCCGGGCGATGGCATCGACCGATGCCACCGTGGCCGCCATGGTCGCCTCCGTGGACGCCCGGCGCATCGCCTATATGGCGAATGTGCTGACTGAAGCGGGGGTCGAAAGCCGGCGTGCATTGTCGCGCGCGGAATTTCTGTACTGGGCCTATATCGGCCAGTCCGCGGTGATGGATCCGCGTCACGTCTCGATGACCGAGGACGACATCGACGATCTCAGCGCATTGTTCGCACGGTAGTTGCACGGGCCGCGCGTTGCGGGCTCATGCCCCGAACGCCTCATCCTACCTACAAATCGGCGCAAGTGTATCGTCCGATTAACATTTAAGGCGCGAAGAGGCGCATCCTTAACCCGTTATTTACCCTAACCCTGAAAAGTCCGGAGAGAGGCAGACCACTCCGCTCCCGTTTCTAATTTCTTCATTTTGGGACGCGTGGCGGAAGCTGCAGGCGCTGGTTGGCGTCAGGCTCGTAACCGGACCAAAGCATGAATTCGCGCGTATCGTGGAGTGTTGAGGGGATGGACCCATCGGTTCGCGAGCGCGCTGAAGCTGCGGCGCGGCGCGCCGGCATGTCCCTCTCCGACTGGCTGAACACCACTGTCGGCGAATCTCCCGCCCCGCCTGCGATGCACGGCTATGCCGATCATGCACTGCCCAATGAGGCTCCCCAGCCTCCGCGCTATCAGGCGCGCCCCGGTCATGCGTCGCGCCAGACCCCGCCGGTGCGTCCCGTCATGCCCCAGCGCGAGGTTGCCGAAGTCGCCGATATTCATCAGCGCCTCGATGCGATCGCACGCCAGATCGAGGAATTCTCGCGGCCCAATCCGCGCAACAACGAGCCCGCCGTCGCACGCCAGCTTAACGAGGCGATCTCGCGCCTCGATGCAAGGCTGTCGCAGATCAACGAGCAGTCGCGCCATCCCGCGCCGCCGTATCAGCATTACGACGCGCAGCCCAATCCCGATATGGTCGAGCGCGCCGCCAACCAGGTCTATCGCGCCACGCCGAAGCCCGACCCGTTCTCGCTCGATTTCGCCATTGCCGAGATCACTGCACGTCAGGACGAGCTCGACGGCACGCCGCGCATGGCGCCGCGTTACGCCCCGCCGATCGCCCCGCATGTCACGCCGCCGCCTCCGATGCCGGACATGTCGGGTGTCGAGCGCCAGCTGTCGCAGATCACCAGCAAGATCGACGCATTGCAGCGGCCCAATGCCGGCATCGAACAGTCGATCGCGACCTTCCGCACCGAGCTTGCCGAGATCCGCACGGCGGTGACCGAAGCACTGCCGCGCCGTGCGATCGACTCCATCGAGAACGAGATCCGCGCTCTGTCGCGGCGCATCGACGAGATCAGCCAGAGCGGCATCGGCGCCGATGTGCTGACCAATCTCGAAACCGCGCTCGGCGACATCCACAAGACGCTGAAGACGCTGACGCCGGCCGAACAGCTCGCCGGCTTCGACGAGGCGATCCGCAATCTCGGCGGCAAGATCGACATGATCGTGCGCTCGAGCGACAATCCCGGCACGATGGAGCAGCTCGAAGGCGCCATCACTGCGCTGCGCACTATCGTCTCAAATGTGGCGTCGAACGAAGCGCTCGGCCGCCTGAGCAACGATCTGCAGACACTGTCCTCGAAGGTCGATCAGCTCGCGCAGAACAATGACGGAGGCATGTTTGCCGCGCTGGAAGCGCGCATCGTGTCGCTGACCACCGCGATGGAAAATCGCGAGCGTCCGCAGGCCACCAATTCGGATTCGCTCGAAACCGCGCTGGCCGCGCTGGCGCAGCGGCTCGACCACATGCCGGTCGGCAACGATCAGTCATCGGCCTTCGCGCATCTCGAACAGCGCGTCTCCTATCTGCTGGAGCGGATGGAGACCGTCAGCGATCCCCGCGCCAATTTCGGCCGCGTCGAGGATGGCCTGCAGGACATCCTGCGTCATCTCGAACGCCAGCAGTCGATGTTTGCTGCCGCGCTGAGCGATAGCCGCGCCGAATCCGGTCTGGTCGATTCCTTCAAGCGCGAACTGTCCGACATGCGCTTCAGCCAGTCGGAAACCGATCGCCATCTCCAGGATTCGATGGAGGTCGTGCATTCGACGCTCGGCCATGTGGTCGATCGCCTCGCCAAGATCGAGGGCGATCTGCGCAACGTCAATGCGCGTCCGGCTCCGCAGCAGCCCGCGCCGACTGCAGCGCCGATGCCGCCTGCGCCGCAGCCCACACCGATGCAGCCGGCTCCCATGCAGCCTGCCCCGATGCAGCCTGCGGTAAATCAGCCTGCAATGGCTGCACCGCCGCGCCCGCAAATGCCGAATCCGGTGAAGCCGCAAGCTGCACCGTCGCAGGTCGAGGTTCGTCCGCCGCAGGCCCATTTCGACGCCGCGCCGCGCGATTTCGCGGCGACCGCGATCTCGCATGAGCCGGCGCCGGCCTTCCAGGTGCCCAAAGCGATCAGCGACATTCTCGATCCCAAGCCGGCGCCGAAGCCGATGGCGCCGCCGGTCATGGTCGAGCGTCCGTCGCCGCGGCCGATGGCCGATCCCGAATTGCCGCCGGATCATCCGCTCGAGCCGGGCACGCGCCCGCACGGCCGCGGAGCCTCGCCGTCCGAACGGATCGCCGCATCGGAAGATGCGATCAGCGAGATCGCCGGCGCTGCGCCCGAGCCTGCAAGCGCATCGAGCTTCATCGCCGCGGCACGCCGTGCCGCGCAGGCGGCCGCCGTGACAGGCGACAAGGCCAAACCCGCCAAGACCGCCCCGCAGGCAGATGGCGAGAAATCATCGTCGACGCTCGGTTCGAAGATCCGCTCGCTGCTGGTCGGCGCGAGCGTGGTCGTGATCGTGCTCGGCTCGTTCAAGATGGCGATGACGCTGCTCGATGACGGCTCGCCCGCGCCCGTCGCGGACAACACCTATTCGCAGCCCGCCTTGCAGCTGAACACGCCATCACCGACGGAGCTCCAGTCGCCAGCGCCGGCCGCGCCGCCGGCATCGTCGATCGCCTCGCCGACCTCGATCGGCAAGCAGTCGCTGATTGCGCCGGCACCAGCACCGCAGCCCGCCCCCGCACTGCAAGCCGCTCCCGTTCCGCAGGCCGCGCCTGTGCCCTATATCTCGCCCGACGTGACCGGCAGCATCAATGCGCCGCAGCCGAGCCCGAGCCCCGTCGCGCCGATGCTTCCATCGAGCGGCCAGAAGCTTGGCTCGGTCACGATCCCCGCTGGTGAAAAACTGCCCGATGGCATCGGCAGCGCGACACTGCGCAATGCCGCGCTGAAGGGCGACGCCACTGCAGCTTTCGAAATCGGTGTCCGCTATGCCGAAGGCCGCGGCGTGCCGCAGAGCTACGAAGATGCGGCCAAATGGTATGACCGCGCGGCCCAGGCCGGCGTGGTGCCGGGCATGTTCCGCCTCGGCACGCTGCATGAGAAGGGCCTCGGGCTGAAGAAGGACTACGAGGTCGCGCGTCGCTACTACATGCAGGCGGCCGAGCGCGGCAATGCCAAGGCCATGCACAATCTCGCGGTGCTCGATGCCGATGGCGGCACCAAGGGCGCGAACTACAAGAGCGCGTCGCTCTGGTTCCGCAAGGCCGCCGATCGCGGCGTTGCCGACAGCCAGTTCAATCTCGGCATCCTCTATGCTCGCGGAATCGGCGTCGATCAGAACCTCGCCGAAAGCTTCAAGTGGTTCAGCCTCGCCGCCGCCCAGGGCGATGTCGATGCCGGCAAGAAGCGCGACGATGTGGCCAAGCGCCTCGATCCGCAATCGCTGGCTGCAGCGAAGCTCGCGATCCAGACCTTTGCGCCGGAAGGCCAGCCCGAAGACGCCGTCAATGTCGCAGCCCCCGCCGGTGGCTGGGATGCCGCACCGTCGCAAGCCGCCAAATCCGCGAACTCCAAGCGCGCTGCACGCTAGAGCATTTGCTCAGCGTGTAGCCCGGATGGAGCGAAGCGCAATCCGGGAATCAGAGCATCAGTATGTCGCCGGTCCCCGGATTACGCTGCGCTTCATCCGGGCTACGAGATCGCATTTAATCGCTCCAGTGTTCGAACCCGCGGTCTTATTTCCTCAACAAACCTTCATCAGACTCGGTGTGCAGTCGCGCGCCGAGAGGGAACATTCCTTGATGCGAGATGGCGTCGGGAATGCTGAAGCGTGAGGAATTCGATTTGTCTTTGCCTGGTGACGATCCGCAGTCGCGGCCATCCGCCCCATCCGCCGGCCCCTGGAGCATCCCCCGCGTTCCGCCGCCGCAACAGCAACAGTCGCGGCCGCAGTCCCCTCCGCCAGAGCCCGAGCGGGCCGAGCGCTGGCGGCCAAGCCTGATGACGATCGCTTTTGCGGTGCTGCTGTTCGGCGGCCTCGGCATTCGCGCCTACAAGGATCTCTCGACGCCGGAGGCTTGGTCCTACTGGAAGGATCTCTATGTCTCGCCGAGCATGAGCGCCGAAGTGATCGACAATCTCGATCCCGACAAGTCCGGTCGCGGCCGCAAGGCGCTGGCCATTTCCGGCAAGATCGGCGCTGCCAGCGCAAGCTGGTTTCGGGACCAGGTCGCACAGGCAAAACTCCAGCCCGGCGATATCGTGCTGATGTCGTCGCCCGGCGGCAATCTGAGCCAGTCCATGATCATGGGCGAGGTCATCCGCGCGCATGGGTTAACGACCGCGGTCGGCACGGCCGATGCCGATGGCCGCATCAAGCCGTCCTACTGTGCGAGCGCCTGCGTGACGGCCTATGCCGGCGGCAAAGTCCGTATGGGCATCGAGGGCTCCCGGCTCGGCGTGCATCGCTTCAGCTCGCCCAAGGTGAGAGACGATGCCGAGGCCTCCGCGCAGCGCACCATGGGCTATGTGCTCACTTACATGACCAAGATGGGCGTCTCCTCAGCCGTGGTCGAAGCCATGTCGGCCACCGAGAAAATCCGCTGGCTCGGCGCGAGCGAGGCCTCGACCATGAATCTGGTGACCGATCCCGTGCGAAAGAGCTGATGCCGCGCTTTGCGGGACAGGGATTTACCACGTGGCGTGAAGGCCCGTCCAAAAACCGGCCTTTGCGGCATTCATGGGTCCCCTCCTCCGCCGATATCGTCTAAGAGGGATTGCGGCCCGCTTCGTGCCGCCTCAAGAACAATGCCACGAGCGGCTGCGGCCGGATCACGGCGCCAATCTCGAGCGAACGCGCGTGCAGCTCTATCTCCCGATCGCCGACCTCCCGATCAATGTGCTGCTCATCCTGGCGATGGGCGCCGCGGTCGGCTTTGTCTCGGGCATGTTCGGCGTCGGCGGCGGCTTCCTGATGACGCCGCTCCTCATCTTTGTCGGCATCTCTCCGGCTGTATCCGTGGCTTCGGTTGCCAGCCATATCGCTGCCTCCTCCTTTTCGGGCGCGTTATCCTATTGGCGGCGTCGTGCCATCGATCCCGCGCTTGCCGCTGTGCTGCTCACCGGCGGCATCGCCGGCACGGCGCTCGGCGTCTGGGTCTTCACTCTGCTGCGCAGCATCGGCCAGCTCGACCTCACCATCGCCCTTTCTTACGTGATCCTGCTCACCGGCGTCGGCGGCGCCATGTTCTGGGAAGGCCTGCGCGCATTCGTGCGGCTGCGGCGCGGCACGCCCGTCACCTTCCGCCGCCCGGGCAGCCATAGCTGGGTGCACGGCCTGCCGCTGAAGATGCGCTTCAAGCGTTCGAAGATCTATCTCTCCGTCATCCCCGTCATCGCCGTCGGCCTCCTGATCGGCTTCATCGGCGCTGTGATGGGCATCGGCGGCAGCTTCATCCTGATCCCGATCCTGATCTACTGGCTGCGCGTGCCCACGGCGACGGTGATCGGCACCTCCATGGTGCTGACGCTCGTCACCATGGTCATCGCCACCATGCTGCATGCCGTGACCAACCATCTGGTCGATGCCGTGCTGGCGCTGATCCTGATGATCGGCGGCGTCACCGGCGCGCAATTCGGCGCCCGCGCGGGCCAGAAAATCCGCGGCGAGCATCTGCGCCTGCTACTCGGCCTGCTTATTCTCGCCGTCGGCATCCGCTTTGCGGCCCAACTCGTGATCCAACCGGAAGACCTGTTCACGGTGCGCGACCTCACCGGAGGTGGCGGATCATGATGCGGGCTGGGATCATCGCGATCATCGCATGGGCACTGGGTGCCGCGGCGCCCGCTCAGGCCGAGCGGCTGATCGTCTCGGTCTCGAACCATCGCGTCACGGTGACGCCGAATTATGCCGGCGAAGAACTGGTGCTGTTCGGCTCCGTCGAGAAGGACGACAAGACGCCGCCGGCACGCACCAATTACAACCTGGTGGTCACCGTGTCCGGCCCGCGCTCCGATCTCGTGACCTGGCGCAAGCAGCGCCGCTTCGGCATCTGGGTCAACACGGAGTCGCGTGAATTCCTGCAGGTGCCATCCTATCTCGCGGTGTTCTCGAACCGGCCGATCGATGTCATTGCGCCGGTGGACGTGCAGCGCCGCCAGCAACTCGGCATCAACAATGTACTGCTGACCCAGCGCATCGGCACCGATTTCGCGGATGTGGTGCCCACCGATCCATTTCGCAGCTCCTTCGTGCGGCTGCGCAAGGAGCATGGCCTCTATCGTGAAGAGACGTCCGCCGTGACCTTCCTCACACCAACGCTGTTCCGCACCACCATCCCGTTGCCGGCCGAAGTGCCGATCGGCACCTATGATGTCGAGATCGAATTGTTCGCCGATGGCGCCTTCATCGCCAAGACCGAGACCGCTTTCGACATCGTCAAGGTCGGCTTCGAGCAGTTCGTCGCCAATGCCGCACGCAATCACGGCGTCATCTACGGCGTCATGACCGCCGTGATGGCGCTGTTGTCGGGCTGGGCGGCGTCGATCGTGTTCAGGCGGGATTGACCGTCCGCCGTCATTGCGAGGAGCGAAGCGACGAAGCAATCCAGACTTTCCTTCGTGCGGCCTTCTGGATTGCTTCGCTACGCTCGCAATGACGACAATGCACTAGCAGCAGCGTGAGGCCGCGATCGCGTGCATGCGGTGATCGCCGAGCACATGGGCGACGAAGCCGAGCGTCTGGAAGATTCTTGCGAAGGCCGCATCGCGAATGCTGAGGCCGCCGGTATAGGCGCCGAAGGATGGCATCACGGCACGCACGCCATCGGTGGCGAAGCATCGCCGCTCCATGGCGCGACCGCGCGTGCTGATCCGCGCCTTCGGATGCAGATGGCCGGCGATCTCGCCTGCGGCTCCGGTCGGTTCATGGCGGAACGTGATCGCACCGATGGCGACCTCATCCGCGACTGCGCCGCCGAGATCGGATGGCAGCGCCGGATCGTGATTGCCGGAAATCCAGATCCAGTCACGCCTGGTCTGCAAGGCGCCGAGCACGCCGCGATTGGCGGGCGACAGACGCTCATGCGCCGAGCGATCGTGAAAGCTGTCACCCAGGGCGATCACCGTCTTCGGATCATGCCGCGCGATCACCGCACCGAGGCGGCCGAGGGTGGCGATGGTGTCATAGGGCGGCAACAGCACGCCGCGCATAGCGTAGCTCGAGCCTTTTTCCAGATGCAGATCGGAGACGACCAGCAGCCGCTCCTCCTCCCAATACAACGCGCCCGACAGATCCGCCGCCAGCGTGACGCCGGCGATGGTGACGGAACTCGTGTCGGGAATCGGTGAGGTGAGCATGTATTTCTTGTAGCCCGGATGGAGCGCAGCGCAATCCGGGATTCAGAGCATCAGCATGTTGCCGGTCCCCGGATTACGCTGCGCTCCATCCGGGCTACGACTCCATCGCTTCCTTCACGAGTTCCTCTGCCGCCTCCGCCAGCAGCGCATCTGACGCCTCGCCGAAGACCTGCTCGCGGCCGATCTCCAGCATCACAGGCACCGCCAGCGGCGAGACACGATCGAGTTCCCGATAAACGATGTGACCATGGATGCGGGTCAGCATGTCGCTTAGGCGCCGTAGATCGAGCAAGCCGGTGGCCGCATCGGCGCGGGCCGCGCGCAGCAGCAGGTGATCGGGCTGATGCTTTCGCAAGACGTCATAGATGAGGTCCGTCGAGAACAGCACCTGCCGCCGCGATTTCTCGGCATCGGTGAAGCGCGTATGGATCAGGCCGGAGATGACGGCGCAGGTACGGAACGTGCGCTTCATCAGCGCGGATTCCGCCAGCCACGCTTCGAGATCGTCGCCGAGCATGTCGGGATCGAACAATGCGGCGAGATCCAAGCGGCCCTGCCTGATCATGTGCGAGACATCGCCGAGCCCCCACACCGCCAGCGCATATTCATTGGCGACGAAGCCAAGCGGTCGCGCCCTTGCGCGTTCCAGCCGACGCGTCAGCAGCATGCCGAGCGTTTGGTGCGCGAGGCGACCTTCGAACGGGTAGCAGACGAGATAGAATTTGTTGGCGCGCGGAAAGGTCTCGACCATCAGCTCGCGCACGCCCGGCACATGCGAGACATGCGCCTGCAGCGACAGCCATTCGCGAACCTGATCGGGCAGCAGTTTCCATGCCTTCTCATTGTCGAGAAGTTTTCGCACGCGCTCGGCGAGATAGGTCGAAAGCGGAAACTTGCCACCCATATAGGACGGCACTTTCGGATCTGAATTGTTGGAGCGCGAGACATAGACCTGGTCCTCGACCAGCGCCTCGTAGCGCACCACTTCGCCACCGAAGACGAAGGTGTCGCCGAGCACGAGATTCTCGACGAAATATTCCTCGATCTGGCCGAGCATGCGCCCGCCACGGGCGATCGCCCCCGTCGATCCCTTGCCCCCGCCGCGCGCCCGCACGAGGCGCACCTTGAGCATGGATTCCTCGACGATGGTGCCGATATTCATGCGATACATCTGGCGCACCTTGGGATTGGTGACGCGCCATTTGCCCGACTTGTCCTGCTTGATGCGCGCAAAGCGCTCATAGGTCTTCAGCGCATAACCGCCTGACGCCACGAAATCGATAGTGTCGTCGAAATCCACACGCGACAGCTCGGAATAGGGCGCAGCGGAGCGCACCTCATCATAGAGATCGTCCGCGAGAAACGGCGTACCGCAGGCGCAGCCGAGCACATGCTGCGCCAACACGTCGAGCGCGCCGGTGCGCAGCGGCGGTGTGTCCTGCGCATTCTCGGCAACCGCATCGATGGCGGCACGACATTCCAGCACTTCAAAGCGATTGGCCGGCACCAGCACCGCGCGCGAGGCGGCATCGAGCCGGTGGTTGGCACGGCCGATCCGCTGCATCAGCCGCGACGAGCCCTTGGGCGCGCCGACATTGACGACGAGATCGACATCGCCCCAGTCGATGCCGAGATCGAGCGAAGAGGTGCAGACCACGCCGCGCAGCTTGCCGGCGGTCATGGCATCCTCGACCTTGCGGCGCTGGCCGACATCAAGCGAGCCGTGGTGCAGAGCGATGGCGAGATTGTCATCATTCACGCGCCAGAGATCCTGGAACAGCATCTCGGCCTGGCTGCGCGTGTTGACGAAGACGAGTGTCGTCTTGTTGGCCTTGACGAGATCATAGATCTCGCCGAGTGCGTGGCGTGCGGAGTGGCCGGCCCAAGGCAACCGCTCCTTGCTGTCGAGCATTTCCACGACCGGCTCTGCCGCGCCACCGGCAACCACAATATCGGCAGCGATGCTCACGCCGACGGGCTGAGGCACGAGGAAACGTGCGAGGGATTGCGGCTCGGCAACGGTCGCAGAGAGACCGATGGCGCGCATCTGCGGAGCGAGCTTCCACAGCCGGGCCAGACCAAGCGACAGCAGATCACCGCGCTTCGACGTTACCAGCGCATGCAGCTCATCCAGCACCACGCGCTTGAGCGACGAGAACAGGAACGGCGCATCGTCGGACGACAGCAGCAGCGCGAGCTGTTCCGGCGTCGTCAGCAGGATATCCGGCGGATATTTGCGTTGCCGCGTTCGCCGCGAGGTCGGTGTATCGCCGGTGCGCGTCTCCACTTTGATCGGCAGTTGCATCTCCGCGATCGGCGTTTCGAGATTGCGGGCAATATCGACGGCGAGCGCCTTGAGCGGGGAAATGTAAAGCGTGTGAAGGCCGCCCGTGCGCTGAACATCGCGGCCGGTGGAACGGACAGCCGAAGTCTTGTCGCCCAGTTCCACCAGCGTCGGGAGAAAACCCGCCAGCGTCTTGCCGGCGCCGGTCGGGGCAATCAGCAGCGCGGAACGATCGCCGCGGGCCTTCTCGATTAATGCGAGCTGATGCTCACGCGGCAACCATCCCCGCTGGGCGAACCAGCGGGTGAATGTCGTCGGCAGGCGATCGGTTTTCGAGGCGGATTTACGCGGCGGCACCGGATCAATCTAGGTGCTCGCAACCGTCATTGCGAGATGGAGGTGAACTCTCTCTCCGTCGTGCCCGGGCTTGTCCCGGGCATCCACGTCTTATGTCACGTGCATCGAGACGTGGATGGCCGGGACGGACCCGGCCATGACGTGGAAAGGTCGGAGAATCACTCCGTCATCGGCTTCTCGGAAATGTCCCAATCCTTGCCGTTGAAGATCGAAATGTAGAGCGTCTTCATCGGCGTATAATTGTCCGGCGTGTAGCTGTAGGTGACGCCGTCCAGCATATAGGGCGAGTGGAAGCCGGTGAGGTTCTGCGCCTGCTTCAGCACATTTTCGCGGGTGAGATTATCGCCACAGCGACGCAGGATTTCACCCATGGCGACCGCCTGGCCGTAGCCGGCATAGGCGATGGTGTTGTCGGGGTCGACATTCGGCAGGTACTTCTTGCGAAGTTCCTCGAACGCCATCACTTCCGGATCCTTTTCGAATTGCGGCGTGCCGACTTCCTTCGAATAGCGGATCGCGACGATGCCCTTGGCATTCTCGATCCCGGCGGCATTGAGGATCGAACGACCTGTCGAGCCCGCAGACAACAGATGCAGCGGCTTCCAGCCGAGTTCGGCGACCTTGCGGATCGATTGCGACGTCGCCTTGCCGGTGCTGATATTGTAGAAAACGTCGGCGCCGGATTTCGCCAGATTGATCAGCTGCGAATCGATGGTGGGATCGGTGAGATCGTAGGTGACTTCCGCAATCACCTTGGCAGTGCCGCCGGCCTTGGCCAGCTCTTCCTTGAACGGCCCGAGGAAGTCACGGCCGAAATCGTCGTTCTGGTAGAGAATGCCGACCTTCGCATTGGGCTTCACGCTGATGACATGCTTGGCGAGAATGCGGGCTTCGGTGGGATAGAGCGGCAATCCCGCCATGGTCCATTTGAAATTCTTCGGATCGTTCCACTTCGATGCGCCGGTGTTGAGCAGCAGCTGCGGCACGCCCTTGGAATTGAGATATTTGTGCACCGCTGTCTGCGGCGCAGTACCAAGCGAACCATAAAGCGCGAGCACCTCTTCCTGCTCGACGAGACGCCGCGTCGCTTCCACCGCCTTCGGCGCGCTATAGGCGTCGTCGAGCGAGAGAAACTTGACCTTGCGGCCGTTGATGCCACCCTTTTCGTTCAGCATCTGGAAATAGGCTTCGCCGACGCGGCCGAGCACGCCGTAGAGCGATCCGGGGCCGCTATGCGGCACAGTCTGGCCAATCTTGATCTCGGTGTCGCTGGCGCCGGGATCGTATTTCTTCTGGGCGAAGGCAGTTTCTGTGAATGGCAGGATGGCAACGGCCGCAATCAACGCGGACGCAAATGTCCCCTTGGTCATGACGTTCTCCCTGAAATTGTTGCTTCGGCTCTTTGTGAGTCCGATTTTATCGTGAGCCCCCCGGCGCTGACGCCGGGGAATATTGCTTGAAAAACGCGTTTACTGGCTCACCGGCTTGTCCGAGAGATCCCAATCGTTGCCGTTGAAGGTGCCGACATAGAGCGCCTTGATGGTGGTGTAATCGGTCGGCGTGAAGCCATAGGTGATGCCCGGCAGGAACACCGGCGCGCGATAGCCGTCGAGATTGGTGGCGTGCTTGAGCACGTTCTCGCGGGTCAGCTCGTCGCCGCAGCGGCGCAGGATCTCTGCCATGGTCACCGCCTGGGAATAACCCTGGAAGGCGATGGTGTTGTCGGGATCGACATTGGGCAGATACTTCTTGCGCAGCTCCTGGAAGGCGATGACATCGGCATCGTCCTTCCATTTCTCGCTGCCGACCTCCTTGGTGTAGCTCATCGCCACGATGCCCTTGGCATTGTCGGCGCCGGCGGCATTGAGGATCGAGCGGCCGCTCGAGGTCGAGACCAGGAGATGCAGCGGCTTCCAGCCGAGTTCGGCCACCTTGCGGATCGACTGCGACGTCGCCTTACCTGTGGAGATGTTGAAGAAGGTGTCGGCGCCGGACTTCGACAGGTTGATCAGCTGGGAGTCGATGGTCGGATCGGTGAGGTCATAGGAGGCTTCCGCCACCACCTTTGCCTTGCCGCCGGCCTCGGCCAGGATCTCCTTGAACGAATTCATGAAATCCTTCCCGAACTCGTCGTTCTGGTAGAGGATCGCGACCTTCGCGTCAGGTTTGGCCTGGGTCAGGTAGCGGGCAATGATCCGGCCCTCGGTAGAGTAGATCGGCAGCCCCGGCGTGGTCCACTTGAACTCCTTCGGGTTGTTCCAGCGGGACGCGCCGGTGTTCAGCAGCAGCTGCGGCACCTTTTTAGTGTTGAGATATTTCTGAACCGCCGACTGCGGCGCGGTGCCCAGCGAGCCGAACAGCGCCAGCACCTCGTCCTGTTCGACGAGACGGCGGGTGGCCTCCACAGCCTTGGGGGCGCTATAGGCGTCATCCAGCGACTGGAAGTTGATCTTGCGGCCGTTGATGCCGCCCTTCTCGTTCAGCATCTGGAAATAGGCGGCCTGGGTCCGGCCGATCACCCCGTAAAGCGAGCCTGCGCCTGAATGCGGGATGGTTTGTCCGAGCTTGATTTCCGTATCGCTGGCGCCCGGATCGTATTTCTTGTCCGCCCCGAGGGCCGCCGTGGCGACGGCCGAGAGCATCGCGGCACCGGCCGCGAGCGTAAGGACGGAATGGTGACGTGACGGCATTTCGCAGTTTCTCCCATGATACCCGCCTCTTGCGGGCGTGTTTGAGCCGCCGCCGCGTTTATCGCGGTCTGGTCGACCAACGGCATCCTGTGCGGGCGCGCAGGGGTTGGCAATCCCCTTGAGGTTGCGACACGTTTTCCAGAATTGGAGGGGTTCGGGGACGGTGCGGTGAGGGACGATATGACGAATGGCGCAATGACAGCGATATGTCGCTAAACACTTATTTAACCGCGGTTTTTGCGCCATCCGCCAATTTGCGCAATGTCAGAAGGTGTGGCTGCACGGATACAGCCATCCCGGCTCGACTCCCCTATTGTCCGGGTTCAATTCGAAATGGGGTCCACCATGAAACGTCTTCTTCTCGCCAGCGCCGCACTGATCGGAACCGCCGTCAGCGCCCAGGCAGCTGACATGGCCGTCAAGGCCCCCTACTACAAAGCCCCGGTTGTGGCCGTCTACAACTGGACCGGCTTCTACATCGGCGTGAACGCCGGCGTCGGCGTTGGTCGTGACCGCATCACCCACAGCTTCACCAACGACTCGCTTTATCGTACCCCGCAGGGCGGCTTCGGTGGCGGCCAGATCGGCTGGAATTGGCAGACCGACTCGTTCCTGGGTCCGCTGGTTTATGGCCTCGAAGCCGATATCCAAGGCTCGGGTATGACCGACGGCCGCACAAGTGTGGTCGGCGCCAATACGCTCCCGACCGCCTATAGCCAGAAACTGGACTGGTTCGGCACCGTGCGTGGTCGCCTTGGTCTCGCCACTGGCCCAGTCCTCAGCTACGTCACCGCTGGCTTCGCCTACGGCAACGTGAATTCCACGATCACCGAAACCGGCGTCGGCGCTGTGTCGAGCAGCCGTACGGCAACGGGTTGGACTGTTGGTAGCGGCGTTGAAGCTGCTCTGGGCGGCAACTGGACCGGCAAGATCGAATATCTCTACCTCAACCTGGGCAGCCGCTCGATCGCCTTCGACGCGCCCTTCGCTGGTCAGCTCGCCAACAGCGAACTGCGCGAAAATCTGTTTCGCGTCGGTCTGAACTACCGCATCGGCGGCAACAGCACGTACACCCCGGTGGTTGCAGCCAACTGGACCGGTTGGTACCTCGGCGGCAACGTCGGCTCCGGCACAGGCCGCAGCCCGAGCTCGCTGACTGGCACCAACCCCGTCGTCATCAACGAAGCGTTTAACCTTGCGCCGGATGGCATCAATGGTGGCGCACAGATCGGTTACAACTGGCAGGCTTCCAACTGGGTCTACGGTCTTGAAGCCGACATCCAGGCGTCCAGCCAGCGCGACAACAAGACTGTCGTAGGTTTCGGCAACATCGCCTACGACGCTCGCCTGCCCTGGTTCGGCACTGTTCGTGGCCGCCTCGGCTACTCGGTCGGCTCGACCCTGTTCTACGCCACCGGCGGTTTCGCTTACGGCGGCGTGCACAACAAGCTGTTCAATAACGGCGTTCAGATCGCCGACTTCTCGAGCACCAAGACCGGCTGGACCGCTGGCGCTGGCATCGAGACCCCGTTCAAGCTGCTGGGCCTGTTCGGACCGAACTGGACCTCGAAGACCGAGTATCTTTATGTCGATCTCGGCCGCACCAACGACCTGATCCCGAACGGTGACATCGTGTCGAGCACGAAGACCACCGAGCACATTTTCCGCACCGGCCTGAACTACCACTTCAACACCCCGGTCGTTGCGAAGTACTGATCACGATAACAACAGCGTCAAACAGCAAAACCCCGGCCGAAAGGCCGGGGTTTTTGTTTGATCGTGTATCAGGTCAGGCTTTCGAAGCCACCATCACGAGGCTCGGCACGGGCATCTCGCCTTCGGTACGGATCGAGGCGTTGTCGATGTGTTCGACGACAAGACCCGCAGTGCCGAGCAGGCCGCGCAAATGTGCCTCGCTTTGCGCGAAACGAAGACCGGCGCCGAGGGTGACGCCATCGCCGTTGTGGGTCTCTGCGGTGAAGGCGAACAACCCGCCGGTCTTCAGCACACGCGAGACCTCCATGAACAACGGCGCGAGGTCGTGGATGTAGATCATCATGTCGGCAGCAAGCACGAGATCGGCGCTCGCATCGGACTGCTGCCGCAGGCCATCGACCGCATCGCTCGTCTCCAGCGCCTTGTAAAGCCCCGTCGCCTGCGCGCGCTTGATCATCTCGGCGGAGAGATCGATGCCGATGAATTCCTCGACGCATTTCTGGAATGCTTGCGCGGCGAGACCGGTGCCGCAGCCGAGATCGACGGCGCGGTGGAAACGCATCCGCTGCGACGTCGCTTCGCACACCGCGTCGAACAGCAGCGCCGGACCGCGATAGCCGAGTTCACCAACAAGGGATTGCTCGAATTTCGACGCGTATTGATCATAAAGCGTGGTGACGTAGTGCGGCGACATCGCCGCCAGCTGATCGCCGGTAAGCCGCAACAGCCGCAGGTCTGCGCCTAGGTAATCGGCGCCATCTGTCGCCTTGGCGCGCCGGAACGCCTCGATCGCTCCGGCTTTGTCGCCCTGCCGCTCGCGGATATCGCCTAGCGCGAACCAGGCCGAGGCGAATTCCGGCGCCAGTTCGATGGCCTGCGTGAACAGATCGGCCGCACCCGCGAGATCGCCCCGGAGCTCAAGATCGCGTCCATAATCGAAACGACGGTCGGCGATCATTTCGCCGGATGACATGAAGACGTGCGCCATAAGGGAACCGGGCAAAGCGAGGGGCGTTCGCTCGATGACTTCAACCGGCCCCGAGCGGGCCTATATCATGACCATGCGCCCGCAAGACATCCTGATCCCCGAACCGGCCGGCCTTCTCTGCAAACCCGGTGGATTCCACATCGATCCGGTCAGACCGGTCGATCGTGCGGTCATTACCCACGGCCATTCCGACCACGCCCGCCCCGGCCATGGCGCCGTGCTGGCGACGCGGGAGACGCTGGACATGATGCGGCTGCGCTATGGGGAGAATTTTGCGGGTTCGACGCAGGAAATTTCCTACGGCGAAAGCCTCAAACTCGGCGACGTCACCATCTCCTGCCATCCGGCCGGGCATGTACTCGGCTCCGCGCAGATCGCGGTGACTTGCAAGGGCACCTGCATCGTCGCCTCCGGCGACTACAAGGACGCGCATGATCCGACCTGTACGCCGTTCGAGGTGGTGCCGTGCGATGTGTTCATCACCGAAGCAACGTTCGGCCTGCCGGTGTTTCGGCACGGCGATGCCGCGGATGAGGTGCGCAAGCTGCTGGCCTCCGTTGCACTGTTTCCGGAGCGGGCGCATCTGGTCGGTGCCTATTCGTTGGGAAAGGCGCAGCGGGTGATCAAGCTGATCCGCGAGGCCGGCTACGACGCACCAATCTATCTGCATGGCGCCATGGAGAAGATCACCAGTTACTATCAGCAGCGCGGCATCGATCTCGGCGAGCTGCGCCCGGTGAAGGGCGTGAAGAAGGCCGACCTCGCCGGCACCATCACACTGGCACCGCCATCGGCGACGTCCGATCTGTGGACGCGGCGTTTTCCCGATCCGGTCACGGCCTTTGCATCCGGATGGATGCGCGTGCGTGCGCGCGCGCGGCAGCGTGGCATCGAGCTGCCGCTGATTATTTCCGATCATGCGGATTGGGACGGGCTTTGCGCCACCATCGGCGCGACCGGTGCTGGAGAAATCTGGGTCACGCACGGACAGGAAGATGCGCTGGTGCATTGGTGCCAGAGCAAGGGGCTGATCGCGCGACCGCTGGCGCTGGTGGGCTATGGCGACGAAGAGGAGGAAGAGTCCCTTCCGGCCGGCGAGAGTGCGGACGCATGAACCGCTTTGCCGAGCTGCTGGATCGCCTCGCTTATGAGCCCGGCCGCAACAACAAGCTGCGGCTGCTGGTCGGCTATTTCCGCGAAGTGCCGGATCCCGATCGCGGCTATGCATTGGCGGCGCTGACGGGCGGGCTGTCGTTCAAACATGCGAAGGCTGGATTGATCCGGGACCTGATCGCGTCGCGGACTGATCCGGTGCTGTTCGAACTGTCCTACGACTATGTCGGCGATCTCTCGGAGACAGTGGCATTTATGTGGCCTGCCCCACGCGCCGCCCTTTTTTCACCTCTCCCCACCGGGGAGAGGTCGACGCCGAAGGCGGCGGGTGAGGGGGCGCCACAGGCAACGGCGCATGTGGTGCCCCTCACCCGCGCCCAAGTGGGCGCGACCTCTCCCCGGAGGGAGAGGTGAAGAGCCAGCGCCTTCGCACTTTCACAACAATCCGCCTCCACCCACGCTCACCGAAGTCGTCACCACACTCCGCACGCTTGGCAAATCCGAACTCCCGGCCCAGCTCATGCGCTGGCTCGATGAGCTCGACGAAACCGGACGCTGGGCGCTGCTGAAGCTCGTCACCGGGAGCTTACGCATCGGCATTTCCGCGCGGCTCGCCAAGACGGCCGCTGCGATGCTTGGCGACAAGGACCCGCATGATGTCGAGCTGATCTGGCCGGGCCTGGCGCCGCCTTATGGCGAGCTGTTCGCCTGGCTCGAAGGCCGAGCCGAGAAGCCGGTCAATCTCGATCCCGCGCCGTTCCGGCCGGTGATGCTGGCGCATGCGGTGGAGGACGGCGATCTCGCCAGCCTCAACGCCAGCGAGTTCACAGCCGAATGGAAATGGGACGGCATCCGCATCCAGGCCAATAGCGGCGCGGATGAGGACGGCAAGCTTATTACACGACTCTATTCGCGGTCGGGCGAGGACATCACGGCAAGCTTCCCCGATCTGGTGCCGTCGCTGCGTCTCCCCGGCGCCATCGATGGCGAGCTCCTGGTGCTGCGCGACAAACGCGTGCAGTCGTTCAACGTGTTGCAGCAACGGCTCAACCGCAAGAGCGTGACGCCGAAGCTCATGAAGGATTATCCGATCCATCTGCGCGCCTATGACCTGCTCAGCGACGGCGAGAGCGATTTGCGCGAGCTGCCGTTCGAGGAACGGCGCAGGAGGCTGGAAACCTTCATCGCCGAACTCGACGATGAGCGCATCGATCTCTCCGAGCAGATCGCCTTTACCGATTGGGAAGCACTCACCGCCGCGCGCGCCGATCCCGCCAGTGCTGGCGCCGGCGAGGACGCTGAGGCCGTCGAAGGCGTCATGCTGAAGCGTCGTGATTCCGCTTATGTGCCGGGGCGGCCGAAGGGCCAGTGGTGGAAGTGGAAGCGCGATCCGCATATCATCGACGCTGTGCTGATGTATGCCCAGCGCGGCCATGGCAAGCGCTCATCATTCTATTCGGATTACACCTTCGGCGTCTGGACCGATGGCGATGACGGCGATCGGCTGGTGCCGGTCGGCAAGGCCTATTTCGGCTTCACCGATGAAGAGCTGTTGCAGATCGATCGCTTCGTTCGTCGCAACACGACGGAGAAGTTCGGGCCCGTGCGTCATGTGACGCATGAGCCGGACAAGGGGCTGGTGTTGGAAGTGGCCTTCGAGGGGCTGGCGCGCTCACCGCGGCACAAGTCGGGCGTGGCGATGCGCTTCCCGCGCATCAGCCGCCTGCGCTGGGACAAGCCGCCTCGCGAAGCCGATCGGCTGGAGACGCTGGAGCGGATGTTAAAGGCCGAGGCCTTGTAGCCCGGATGGAGCGCAGCGTAATCCGGGAATCAGAGTATCAGCAATTCGCCGGTCCCCGGATTTCGCTGCGCTCCATCCGGGCTACGACCCTACGTCTTGACGCCGCAGCCGGGTTCCCCATCTCCCTCATACCGACTAAGATCAACGCGCCATTTCGCGCAGGAGAGCACGATGCAACCAAACGAGACCCGCGACGCTTCGGGGCGCAGTCTGCCGGCACAGAATGACGGCCTGTCACGCTTCCTTGGTGGATCGCCGCTCGCGGTGCTCGGCCGCCTGGTGCTGCTGTCGGTCCTGGTTGGCGTGGTGCTCGCGGCCATCGGCTTCGATCCGTGGAATATCGTGTATTCGATCCGCCGCCTGTTCCAGTGGATCTACGACTTCGGCTTCGATGCCATCAGCGGGCTGTGGCGCTATTTCCTGCTGGGCGCGGTGATCGTGGTGCCGATCTGGCTGATCTCGCGGTTGTTCAGTTCGCGGCGCTGATGGGTACTACCAACTGTCGTTATCCGCGCAAGCGGGTAACCCAGTAGACGCAAGCATCAGCGCTTCATCATTCCCGATGCTGTTTACTGGGTTGCCCGGTCAAGCCGGGCAACGACAGAAACTGCACAATGACGACAACGGCCTCCCCCATATTCCATCCCGCCACCACCCGCGATGTGTTCTCCATCGCGGGGCCGGCGATGCTGGCCAATCTCACCACGCCGATGCTCGGCATCGTCGCGACCATGGCGATCGGCCGGCTCGGCGACGCGACGCTGCTCGGCGGCGTGGCGATGGCGTCGGTGCTGTTCGACTGCACATTCTGGCTGTTCGGCTTCCTGCGCATGAGCACGGTGGCTTTCACCGCGCAAGCGCTGGGCGCCGACGACCGGCAGGAACTGCGGGCGCTGCTGCCGCGCGGCTTCATCATCTCCGGTGCCATCGGCGCGCTACTGATCCTGCTGCAGGTGCCGCTCGCTTATGTGCTGCTCACCGCCATGGGCGGCAGCGCGGGGGTCACCGAGGCGGCCCATCACTATTTCACCGTGCGCATCTGGTCGGCGCCGCTGGTGCTGTCGAACTTCGTCGTGGTCGGCTGGCTGGTCGGCCAGGCGCGCGCCTCGCTGGCGCTGGGTGTGCAGATCGTCATCAACGCCGTCAACATGGCGACAACGCTGCTGTTCGTGCTGGTGCTCGACATGAGCATCGTTGGCGCCGCAGCGGCGTCGGTGGTGGCCGAGGGCACCGGTCTTCTGCTCGGCGTCATCATCGCATGGCGGATCACCGGTGGCAGGCTCACCGCACCATGGGCAGTGCTGCTGGAGCGCGACAAGCTCACGCACACGATGGCGGTCAATCGCGACATCCTGATCCGCACGGCAGCGCTGATCACTGCCTTTCTGTTCTTCACGGCGCAGGGCGCGCGGGCGGGCGATCTCACCCTCGCCGCCAATTCCGTGCTTGGCAATTTCCTACTGATCAGCGCCTTCTTTCTCGATGGCCTCGCCAGCGCGGCCGAGCAGCTCTGCGGGCGCGCCTATGGCGCACGCAATCGTCTCGGCTTTGTCAGTGCCGTCAGGCTGGTGATCGTCTGGGGCTTTGGCTTCGCCATCGCGCTGAGCCTGATCTATGCGCTCGGCGGTGGCGTACTGATCGATGCGATGACGGCGAGCGCCGATGTGCGCGTGCTGGCGCGCGAATTTCTCTGGCTGGTGGCGCTGGCGCCGGTGCTGGGCGTATTCGCCTTTGCCTATGACGGCGTGTTCATCGGTGCCACCTGGGCGCGCGACATGCGCAATCTGATGGTGCTGTCGCTGGTGTGCTTCTTTGCGGGATGGTTCCTGCTGAAGCCGTGGGGCAATGCCGGCCTTTGGGGCGCGCTGCTGGTGCATTACATCGCACGCGGCGGGTTGCAGGCAATGAGGTATCCGGCGTTGTTGAGGAAGACGTTTTCGTAGCCCGGATGGAGCGAAGCGCAACCCGGGAATCAGGGCATCAGCACATTGCCGGTCCCCGGATTTCGCTACGCTCCATCCGGGCTACAAGTTACACCGGCCAATCTTCCGCGGTAATCGTCGCCGCATCCGCGCCGACGATCTCGGACAGCGAATCTCGTCCCGTACGCAGCAGCGTTGACGAGAGATCCGACTTGATCGCATCGACCAGGCCAAGCCCCTTATAGACCAGCGACGAATAGACCTGGATCAGGCTCGCACCGGCGCGGATTTTTGTGAGCGCAGCGCCACCGCTATCAATGCCGCCGGCACCAATCAGCGGGAAGGCACCCTCCACGCGCACAAAAGTTTCGGCGACCATGCGTGTGGAAAGGCGAAACAGCGGACGCCCGGACAGGCCGCCGGTTTCCGTGGCCTTCGCCTTGTCGCGCAGGCTGGGCGGGCGGCCGATGGTGGTGTTGGCGACGATCATGCCATCGACGCCGCGGGAACGGGCCACATGCACGACATCGTCGAGATCGGCGAGGCCGAGATCCGGCGCGATCTTCAGGAGCACCGGCGACTCACCGGCGGTCTTGCGAACGCGGTCGCGCGCCTCGATGACGCGGGCGAGCAGATCGTTCAGCTCGGAGGCCTGCTGCAGGTTGCGCAGGCCCGGCGTGTTTGGCGAGGAGACATTGACGGTGAAATAGCTGGCCACCGGCGCAAAAGTCTCGATCAGCTTCACATAGTCCTGCGTGCGATCGGTGGACTCTTTGTTTGCACCCACATTGACACCGACGATGCCACCGCGTTGCGCGCGCGCCGCGAGGCGTCGCAGCACGGGCTCGGCCCCCTCGCTGTTGAAGCCGAAACGGTTGATCACCGCTTCATCGCGCTCAAGACGAAACAAACGCGGACGCGGATTGCCAGGCTGCGGCAGCGGCGTCACCGTGCCGATCTCGGCAAAGCCGAAGCCGAGGCGCAGCAGCGCGTCCGGCGCTTCGGCATGTTTGTCGAAGCCGGCGGCGATGCCGATGGGGTTCGGGAAATTCAGGCCGAAGGCTCGCACTGCGAGCTTCGGATCATCCGGTCGCGGCTTTGCATAAGGCAGCAGTTTCAGCCCGCGGATGGCGAGGCGGTGGGCATCTTCCGGATCCAGCATGCGCAGCATCGGCAGGGAAAAGGCATCGAAGGCACGGATCACTTAAGACAACTCCGGAATGACATGGCTGCCGTCGGCGCGCAGCCGCAGGTCCATCACGGCGGTGACGGTGCCGAGATCGAGCTCGCCATAAAGATGCGGAAACAGGTCGCCGCCACGGGAAGGCTCCCAGCGCAATTCGTCGCCGAGCGCGTCCCTGTCCACTGCGATCAGAAACAGGCCGCTCTGGCCGCTATAATACTTCTTCAACGTGCCATCGAGCTGGGCGGCGGTGGAAAAATGGATGAAGCCGTCCCGGATGTCGTCGGCGCTGCCGCGATAGGTGCCCTGGCGTTCGGCTTCGCGCCATTGCGGCGCCGGACAGATTTTATAGATGCTGCGCAATCGCCGGGCTTTCCAACTGACGGGCTTTCCAGATTCTTCTCGAAGTTGTTCTCGGTGGCGTGCGGACGACCCGCGATACGTCCGTTCGGGTGTCGGCGGCCGACCGTATCGGCGGCGAGGTCGCAACTCAAGGCCGCACATTTTTTTCAGATCCCAGTTGCGTAAATCCCGGAACCGCGGCAATAATTCCTAGTTGCCATCACGACTCACCGTGCCAGGCGAATGCCGGGCCATGACGCCGAGGGACGAGACCCATGCTGACCCATGCCCAGATCTGGAACGCACTCGACCTGCTCGCCGAACGCAACGGTATGACCGCATCTGCGCTCGCCAAGAAGGCGGGACTGGACGCCACGACGTTCAACAAATCCAAGCGCATCACCAATGAGGGGCGCGAGCGCTGGCCTTCGACCGAGTCGGTGTCGAAAGCGCTGCAGGCAACCGGTGTGCCGATCGAGGCCTTCGTGTCGCTGATCGAGGGCACGCGAAAGATCGTGCAATCGGTGCCGTTGCTCGGCTTCGCGCAAGCGGGCCAAGGCGGGTTCTTCGACGATGCCGGCTTTCCGGTCGGCAGCAAGGGCTGGGACGAAGTCGGCCTGCCCTCGGTGAATGACGAACACGCCTATGCGCTGACGATCTCGGGCGATTCGATGAAGCCGGCCTATCGCGACGGCGACATCATCGTGGTGTCGCCGAATGCTCAGATCCGCAAGGGTGACCGCGTCGTGGTGAAGACCCGGGATGGCGAGGTGATGGCCAAGGAGCTGAAGCGCCGGACCACCAAGCTGCTGGAGCTGCAGTCGCTCAATCCGAGCCATGTGGACCGCAGTTTTGCAGTGCAAGATATCGAGTGGATTGCCCGGATCGTGTGGGCCAGTCAGTAAAACGCCAGATTTTCTACTCGAACGGGTAATTATATCACCTGAAAACGTGAGGGTGCCGCTATCTTTGCGGGAACCGATCGCCTAGTGCTGCCTCGTTGTCAAAGTTCCACACGAGGAAAGCATCATGAGCCATCTGTCGAAACTCGCTGCATGTGCCGGTGCGCTGGCATTTTTCACCCAGATCGTCCCCGCTTCGGCAAAGCCGATGACCTGCGTCGCGGTCTCCGAAAAGCAGATCGAAGGCCTGTTCGATCGCTGGAATGCGTCGCTGCAGACGCTGGATCCGGTCAAGGTCACCGATAATTACGCGGCCGACGCCGTCTTGCTGCCGACCGTCTCCAACACGCCCCGCACCAACCGCGCCAGCATCCAGGCCTATTTCGTCGAATTCCTGCAGAAGCGGCCGAAGGGCGTGATCAACACAAGGACGGTGCGGATCGGCTGCAACTCGGCGAGCGATGTCGGGACTTATACGTTCACGCTGGCCGGCAAGGCGCCGGGCGAGACCGTCCAGGTGCAGGCGCGCTACAGCTACAACTATGTCTATCGCGACGGAAAATGGCTGATCGCACATCACCACTCATCGGCAATGCCCGAACCGATCGCACCGGCAACGGCTTCGGCTGCGCCGAAGTAACAACGACAACGAGCATTTTCATCGCCCGGCTCGACCGGGCGATCCAGTAAGCGCTGGCGGTTGTGCTGTCACTGGCAGCCGTGAGTACTGGGTCACCCGGTCAAGCCGGGTGACGACAGTCGGAGCTTACGCGCTCCGGGCCAGCGCCCCGTCGATCATGTTGATCGCATTCTGCACGCCGTAGACAGCCACGAACGAGCCGAAGCGCGGGCCTTTCTCCTGGCCGAGCAGCACTTGATACAGCATGTTGAACCAGTCCAGCGACACGCCGGGGCGGCCATCCTTGGCCGGCTTCTTGTGATCGAGGAACGGTTCGCGGCGGCCGATCTCGTAGACGGCGTTCTGGATGTCCTCGGCCGTCGTCTCTGCGGGAAGGCGCGACAGCGCATCCCGGAGATCCTGCAGCGCCACGCGCTCGACATCGGTGGGCTCGCGGAAGGTTTTCGTGGGCGCAACAAAATCGCGATAGTAGTTGATCGCATAACCGACCATCGCATCCAGCTTCGGATGCGTCGCGGCACTCACGCCCGGGCGATAGCGGCCGATAAAGCCCCACAGCGTGTCGGCATTCTCCGCGTTCGACGACGACACCAGCGTCAGCAGCAGCTGAAACGTGACCGGCATGTCCACCTTCGGCGGATTGCCGGCATGGATGTGCCAGACCGGATTGGACAGCTGCTGTTTGGCGTCCTGGCGGTTGTAGCCGTCGCTGAACTGCTGATACTCATCGACATTGCGCGGGATGACGTCGAAGAACAGACGCTTCGCCGCCTTCGGCTCGCGATACATGAACAGCGACAGCGATTCCGGCGAAGCGTAGCGCAGCCATTCGTCGATGGTCAGGCCGTTGCCCTTCGACTTCGAGATCTTGCCGCCGTTCTCGTCGAGGAAGAGCTCGTAATTGAAGCCTTCCGGCGCCGTGCCGCCGAGCGCCGCGCAGATCTTGCCCGAGAGCTTGACGGAGTCGATGAGATCCTTGCCGGCCATTTCGTAATCGACGCCGAGTGCAGCCCAGCGCAATGCCCAGTCCGCCTTCCACTGGCACTTCACCGCGCCGCCGGTGACGGGCGTGGTGACCTCTTCATTCGTATCGGGATCGATATAAGTGATCGTGCCGGCCTTCACGTCGCGGCGGATCATCGGCACCTGCAGCACCACGCCGGTGGTCTTGCTGACCGGCAGGAATGGCGAATAGGTGGCGCGGCGATCGGGGCCGAGCGTCGGCAGGATGATGTCCATCACCTTGTCGTAGACTTCGAGCATGCGCAGCAGCGTGGCGTCGAAACGGCCGGACTTGTAGTAGTCGGTGCTTGATGCGAATTCGTAGTCGAAGCCGAAATGATCGAGGAAGGCGCGCAGCCGCGCATTGTTGGCCGCGCCGAACGATACGCCCTCTTCGATTGGATCCGGCACTGATGTCAGCGGCTTGCCGAGATGCTGTGCCAGCATCTCCTTGTTCGGCACATTGTCCGGCACCTTGCGGAAACCGTCCATGTCGTCCGAGAAGGCGAGCAGGCGCGTCTTGATCTTGTCTTCGGTGAGAACGCGGAAGGCATGACGCACCATGGTGGTGCGCGCCACTTCGCCGAAGGTGCCAATATGCGGCAGGCCCGAGGGGCCGTAGCCGGTCTCGAACAGCACTTCGTCCTTCGGATGTTTCTTCAAGCGAGCCACCAGCGCCTTCGCCTGCTCGAACGGCCAGGCGTTGGAAGTTTCGGCGAGCGCACGCAGATCGCTCGGGCTCATGGTGGTTTCAGCAGTCGACATAATCAGATGGCCTCCGGGCCGCGGAACCTAGCGGCTCCGCACGCAAATGCCAAACCGCTAAATGTGAGAAATCAGAACGGGCTGACGGAAAAGTATTTCAGCCACAGATCGGTGTAGCGGCCTTTTTCCCAGGTGCGGAACAGGGCCCAGTTCAGCGCCTGGCGCAGCGTGTCGTTGCCCTTGCGGACGCCGATGCCGATGCCTTCGCCGAAGAAACGGCTTTCGATGAACGGCCCGCCGCTGAAGGCGCAGCAATCGGACGAGTCAGACCCATTGATCCAGAACGCCAGCGAGATCGCATCGCCGAAGATGACATCGACCTCGCTCTTGCGCAGCGCCTGGCGCAGCGCGTCCTCGTTCGGGAATGTCACCAGCACGGCATCGGTGAACATCGCCTTGAGGAAGGCTTCATGGGCGGTTCCAGCGATCACGCCGATCTTCTTGCCCTCGAGATATTCCGGGCGCAGCTCCTTCATGACCGCATCCTTGCGCGCCACGAAGCGGCCGGGGGCGCGATAATAAGGGTCGGTGAAGTCGACGCGGGCACGGATCGCCGGGGTCACCGCCATGGAGGCAATGATGGCGTCGCCGCGATTACTGGCAATGGCATCCAGCAGCGTCTCGAACCGGCGCATCTGGATGGTGCAAGTCACCTTGATCTCCTCGCAGAGCTGGCGCGCGAGATCGACATTGAAACCGGCGGGGTTGCCGTCCGGGCCGGTATAGTTGAAGGGCGGATAATCGGTCTCGGTGAGGAAGCGGATTACGGTGAGGCGCGACAGGTCGGGCCGCTCCGGGCGGCGGCGCGGGTCCCAGAAACCGGGGACGGCCTGCGCGCCGGGCTGGCTTCCCTGCTGCGTGGACAGGCTCGGCGCCAATGGCGGCACCGGTGCCTGAGCCTGAGCCTGAGCCTGAGCGGCCGTCCATGCCCCCGCCAGCAACGCACCGGCAAGACAACCCGCCACCAAGGCTGCGCGCGCACACACCTGTAGTATTCGCTTGAAGATGCTAGCCATCTGTGGTTGCATGAAGTGTATCCGGTTGCGATCTTATAGACGATCCGCCCGGAGACGCGAGGGGCGTTTGCAGCATCGTTAGTGGCGTGAGGGGCGTAACATGGCCCTGTTGGACCATGACGGTTATCCAGAGCCATTCCTGTCGCCGGGCCGGGCATTGCTACCGCGCCAAGGACAACGCCTGCCCGACAATGACAATGATCTTCCTCGCGATGTCCTGCCCATCGCTCCCGAACTGTATTGCCTGGTCGGATTGATTGCGTTTCCCACGTTGACCGCCGCGACCAATCGCAGCTACAGAGTCGGTGTCGGCGCCAATCAGATCCTCATCGACTGGGGAGAGATCGACGAGGCGAGCTATATCCGGCATCTGGCGGCACATCTCGGCATTCCGGTCGCACCGCTGGGCGAAGGCGTTCGCGGCCACCGCCCGTTGGCGCCGGAAGACTATGCATCGGCGGCAACGATGGGACTTCTGTCGGCACGCCACGGACCCGGCTCGAGTTTCGTCGTCGCGCCGCGCTTCCTGTCGTCACGAAGGCTGACGGAACTGGCGCTAGAGCGGCCCGAACTGATCGCAGGGTTCGAACTCGCAACCACGCAGGCGTTCAACCGCTTCCTGACGGCGCAAGCAAGCGCGCCGCTGGCAGACATGGCAGCCAACGGCCTCGCGAAGCGCTGGCCGGCACTGTCGGCTGCCTCCGGAAGTGTGTCTGGGTGGCGCGGCGTCGGACGCGCGATGCTCATCATGGGTATCGCCGCAGCTCTCGTCTTCCCGTCGCTGCTCGGCGAAGCGATCTGGACTGCATTTCTGACCGTGGCGTTTCTCGCTTTCGCCGTCTTCCGCCTGCTCGGCGGTCTCGTCCCCCACCTGCCAGAACCGAAACCGTCGCGCCTCCCCGATGCGCGACTGCCGGTCTATACCGTGATGGTCGCGCTCTATCGCGAGGCGACATCGGTTGCTCCCTTGATGCAGGCGATCGAGAACCTCGACTATCCCCGCGAGAAGCTCGACGTGATCCTGGTCACGGAAGCCGACGATGACGTCACCCGCCGGGCGATTGCACGACTCGGCATCAAGCCGCATGTCCATGTCGTCACCGTCCCCGCCATTGGCCCGCAGACCAAGCCGAAGGCGCTGAACTATGCGCTGCCATTCGCCAAAGGCAGCTTTGTCGCCGTATTCGATGCCGAAGACCGCCCAGAACCCGGACAGTTGCGCGCGGCGCTGACGGCGTTCGCGCATCACGGCGATGACCTCGCTTGCGTTCAGGCCAGCCTGTGCATCGACAACGGCTCCGAGAGCCTGTTGTCGCGCATGTTCGCTGCCGAATATGCCGGCCAGTTCGATGTCTTTCTGCGCGGCCTGTCGGCGATGAACTTGCCGCTGCCGCTGGGCGGATCGTCCAATCATTTCCGGACCGATCTGCTCCGGCATGTCGGCGGCTGGGACGCTTACAATGTCACCGAGGATGCCGATCTCGGCATTCGCCTGGCACGCTTCGGCTATCGATCGATGACATTCGCCTCGGCGACCTATGAGGAAGCTCCGATCCATCTTGGCGCCTGGCTGCGGCAGCGATCCCGCTGGATGAAAGGGTGGATGCAAACGGCCGGCGTGCATCTCATGCATCCGCGCCAACTGTATCGCGATCTCGGATGGCGCAAATCGATCGCGGTCGTGCTGATCGCAGGCGGCAACGCGCTCACCGCCCTCGCCTACCCGCTTCTGCTTGTGGAAGCGCTGTTGTGGTCGATCTCCGCGCAACACAACGGAGATCCAATCGGCCTTGCGACGAACCCGCTGATTTTACTGCACCTGACAGCGATCTGCGCCGGCTATATCTCCACCGTCACTGTCGGGCTGCTGGGCCTCCGCAAGCGGAGACAGCTCCGCCAGGCCTGGATCCTGCTGCTGGCGCCGGTCTATTGGGGCTTGCTGTCCATCGCCGCGTGGCGGGCGTTGTGGCAGTTGCTGCGCGAGCCGCATCGCTGGGAAAAGACCCAGCATGCGGTATCGCCACGCTCCAAAGCGATGCGATCGGCTTAGAGATACCGCTTCAAGTCTTTCGCGGCATCTTCCGGCGAGCGCTTCAGGTTGAACGGCGCGACGAAATTGCCGTCCTTGTCCATCAGATAGATCAGCGCGGTATGATCCATCGTGTAGTCGCCGTCCTTGGTCGGGACCTTCTTCGCATAAACGCGATAGCCGGTGATGATCTTGGCGACTTCCTCGGGCGTTCCGGTCAGGCCTTTCAGATGCGGATCGAAAGAGGAGAGATAATCTTTCATGATCGCCGCGGTGTCGCGCTCGGGATCGACCGAAACGAAATAGGTGTTCAGCTTGCCGGCATCTGGGCCCAGCGTGCGCAGCACTTCGGACATCTCAAACAGTGCGGTCGGGCAAATATCCGGGCAATGCGTGAAGCCGAAGAAGACCAGCGACGGCTTGCCCTTCAGGCTCTGCTCGGTGACCTTCTGGCCGGATTGATCGGTGAGCTGGAACTGGCCACCGATAGCAGCCGGCGCCGCAACGCCCTTGAAGCCGCTGAACCCGCCGGAGAGCCACAGCACGAGCAGCAACCCTGCGGCGAGGCTGCCGGCAAAAGCCGCGATGATGACCAGCGGACGGGTGGAGCTACTCATTGAATATTTCCTGGAATGTTTCCCGAACTCACATGCAGGCGGCGATGCCGCTCTTCACCATCTCGAAAAAGACGGTGGTGCCGTAATAGGCCCACAGGCCGATGGCACTGACGACGAGCAGGCCGGTAAAGGCGGCTGCGGCGCCCACGATCAGCGTCGCCGCGCGCGACGGCTGCGATGCCACGTGGTCAGGAGCGGATACCGGCTGCATTGACGAACCTCAATCGACAGGCATCCCGCGGGACGCCTGCATACAGGTTCCAGATAGGCCGAGTTGCGAGCCTGGGCAAGCGTCGGCAGGGTCGCATCGATCAAGTGATGGAGAGCGGAAATCACCGCATCGAGGCGCGGGCGTCCATGTAGCAGGGCTTGTACATGCTCGCGAGCTGCGGGCCGCGGAGGAACACCATCTGCGGCTTGAGGCCGCCGCGCTTGGCGATCCAGCGGCGGATATTCGACGGATACATCGAATACAGCATCCGGGTCGCTTCACGGTTGGTGACGGCGCGACCGTTGGCGCCCGGATCCCATGCGGCATGGAAACCGAGCGTGGCATTCGGGTCACGCAGATGCGGTCATGCGGAACGGCGCCGAGCACGATAGTGCAGGCCGAGGCGCAGAGGCCGTCGATGACAACGGTTTCGCCCGAGGAGCGCAGGCCCTGATATTTATCGACATAGGTTCCGATCCGGCCGCCGCGGTCATCGGCGATGCGGACCACGGCGTGGCTTGCACCGACGCTTGCGACCAGAAAGCCTGCCACCAACAGAACCGCCGCCAGCAAGCCCGTCACGAATTTCATGCTCAGCCCCAAAACCTGTCGATCCCGAATCTGTCTGTCCCGGTGATGCGGGACCTGATCAGCGTGTTGTCGAAACGACTTTTTGTCCAGCGACACGTGATGACGGCAAGTCGATTCAAATCGAGTGTTGCGCGCGGGATGCAGTGACGGGAACGCAGGTATCAATCTGGAACAACAGCCGCGATGTTCCGCATTTTCCGTTGACCAAAGTTCCGGTGACGACTTCAATCTCTCTTAACAAAATGTTGGGGAGAGAAATCATGGCTGCCGATGCGGATGTCATCGTCGTCGGTGCGGGGCTTGCGGGTCTCGTCGCCGCGACCGAGATCGCGGATGCCGGCAAGCGCGTGATCGTGATCGATCAGGAAGGCGAACAGAATCTCGGCGGGCAGGCCTTCTGGTCGTTCGGCGGTCTCTTCTTCATCGACTCGCCCGAACAACGCCGGCTCGGCATCAAAGACAGCTACGACCTCGCGCACCAGGACTGGATGGGCTCGGCCGGTTTCGACCGCGAGGAAGATCACTGGCCGAGGCGCTGGGCGGAAGCCTACCTCGCTTTCGCCGCCGGCGAAAAGCGCGACTGGTTGCGCGCGATGGGACATCGCTCCTTCCCCATCGTCGGCTGGGCCGAGCGCGGCGGCTATGACGCGATGGGCCACGGCAATTCGGTGCCGCGCTTCCATGTCACATGGGGCACCGGCCCCGGCATCGTCGAACCGTTCGAGCGCCGCGCCCGCGACGCCATGAAAAAGGGCCTGCTCACCTTCAAGTTCCGCCATCGCGTCGATGCGCTCGCTATGACGAATGGAACGGTCGACGGTGTCAGTGGCGCCGTTCTCGAGCCCGCGAATAACGAGCGTGGCGAAAGCTCATCGCGCAACGTGGTCGGAGAATTCGCGTTGCAGGCGCAGGCGGTGATCGTTGCCTCCGGCGGCATCGGCGGCAATCACGACCTGGTGCGGCAGAACTGGCCACAGCGTCTGCGCGCGCCACCCAAACGCATGATCTCCGGTGTTCCCGCGCATGTGGACGGCCGCATGATCGGTATCACCGAGGCCGCCGGCGCGCGGCTGATCAATCGCGATCGCATGTGGCACTATGTGGAAGGCATCGAGAACTGGAATCCGATCTGGCCGAAACACGGCATCCGCATTCTGCCGGGGCCGTCATCAATGTGGTTCGATGCGACGGGCGAGCGATTGCCGGCGCCGCTGTTTCCTGGATCGGACACGCTCGGGCAGCTGCAATACATCCAATCGACGGGCTACGACTATTCCTGGTTCGTGTTGACCCAGGCGATCATCAAAAAGGAGTTTGCGCTGTCGGGATCGGAGCAGAATCCGGATCTCACCGGCAAAAGCTGGATGATGACCGCGCGCCGTGCCACCAACAAAGGCGCACCAGCGCCGGTGGAGGCGTTCAAGGACCACGGCATCGACTTCATCGTCCGCGACAATCTGGATGATCTCGTGAAGGCGATGAACGAGCTCACTGGCGATGGCTTGCTGAAGCTCGATCGCATCAGGGAACAGATCGAGGCGCGTGACCGGGCCATCGCCAATCCGTTCGTGAAGGACGCGCAGGTGATGAACCTGCACAATGCGCGAAAATATATCGGTGACAAACTGATCCGCACGGCGAAGCCGCATCGCATTCTCGATGCCGAGAAGGGCCCGTTGATCGCCGTGCGGCTGAACATCCTGACGCGTAAGACATTGGGTGGTTTCGAGACCGATCTCGATGCCCGCGTGTTCGGTGCGGGCCATCAGATCATCCCCGGCCTCTACGCCGTCGGCGAAGCCGCGGGTTTCGGCGGCGGCGGCATGCATGGCTATCGCTCGCTGGAAGGGACGTTTCTTGGCGGCTGCCTTTTTTCGGGCCGGACGGCGGGGCGCGCGGCGGCGAAGGCTGTGTAGCAAAAAGCCGTCCGGGCGTTACGCCGGACGGCCTCTCGATGCGACTGCCGGTCCCCAAGACGTCCGGTTCCGTCGCACCTCCTGAAGGCTGGACCTGCATGGTTAATGCGCGGTTAAGGATTGCATCAAGGCCAGGCGGCATAGGACGGCCCATGGCGGCCCGGGCTGAGCCGCGCCCGGCGCCGATATGTCCCGGGCGATTCGTTCTGATACTTGCGGAAGAAGCGGTTGAAATAGCCGGGGTCGTGAAAACCGAGGCCATAGGCGATCTGCTCCACGGGGAGATCGAGTTGGCGCAGCCGCGCGCAGGCTTCATGGATCAGGCGCTGATGCACCACGGCGCGCGGGCTGATGCCGCGCTCGCGCTTGCAATGAGCATGCAGCCGGTCGTCGGTGACGCCGAGGGCTGCGGCATAGCGGGCGATCGGCCAGCCGTCGCGATAATGTAGTTCGACCATCTGCAGGAAATTGCCGACCAGCCGCGGACCGTCGCCGCGGCGGGAGACGTCGTCCACCGGCTCCTCGGCGATGACAGCGCGCCACAGATGCAGGCAGAGCAGCAGCAGATGCGCGGACAGCAGCGTGGCGCTGCCACGGCCCGGCATTGCCAGCTCATGGGTGAGCATGGTGCTGGCGGCTGACATGGCGGCAAAGCCCTGCGAGGCTTTGGCGTCCTCCAGCAGCACCAGGCGATCCACCGTGCGGCGCAGATGTAGCGCCTCGGCAGAGCCGGCGATGGTTTGTGTCAGGAGATCGTCGGTCACCGTGAGCAGATAACCCTGCGCGCCGGCTTCCACCTGCAAGGTGCCTTCATAGCCGCAGGGCAACCAGAGTAGCGCCGGCGCGCCGAATGCGATGGTGGAATCGCGCATGGTCGCGGTGCCGCGGCGGCTTTCCATCACCAGGAGATGCGCGCGCCGATGCTGCGTCTGGCGGAGCGACCAGCTGCGCGCCGCAAGCCCGGACGTGAAACGTTCGACATGCAGCGCAGCGGATTTTCCGGCGAGGTCGATGGCGTCAGCGAACATTGGGCCGATCTCTTGATGGGACAATCCGTCGCGCGGATTAAAGATCGTTACACGGCCTGGTGCAATCTTTCCCCGGATGCGTCCAATTCACGCGCCCCAGTGCTCAACTAGTGTTCCGCCATCGAGCGTCGTCAAGGCGTCGTCACAACTCACAGGGGAGGATGACATGGGTTCAGCAACCAAACAGCGTGCAGTGGGACTGGCTGCCGGTCTGGCCATGATGGCGGGGGCGGCGACGATCAGTTGGAGCGAGGCGCAGGCGCAGACCTCGGTCAAGATCGGCTACGCGATCTCGCGCACCGGCCCGGCCGCCGGCGGCGCGGCGGTGACGTCGATCCCGAATTACGAATTGTGGGTCAAGGAAGTGAACGCCGCCGGCGGCATCAAGCTCGGCGACAAGCGCGTGCCCATCGAGGTCGTGCAATATGACGACCGTTCGAGCGCCGAGGAAGCGGCCAAGGCGCTGGAGCGCCTGATCAACCAGGACAAGGTGGATTTCATCCTGCCGCCCTGGGGCACCGGCCTCAATCTCGCGGTCGGCCCGATCCTCAACAAAGCTGGCTATCCGCATCTCGCTTCCACCGCCGTCACCGACCGCGCGCCGGAGCTCGCAAAACGCTGGCCGAACAGTTTCTGGCTGCTCGGCACCAGCGCCGATGCCTCGAAGACGCTGGTCGAACTGCTGGTGAAGCTGCGCGGCGAAGGCAAGATCGGTGACACGGTGGCCATGGTCAGCATCGCCGACGGCTTTGGCATCGATCTCTCGGCCGCGGCGCGCCCGGCGCTGGCTGCCGCCAAGTTCAAGCTCGCTTACGACAAGACCTATCCGGTCGGCACGCAGGATCTCGGCCCGATCGTGAATGAGGTGAAGGCGCTCAATCCCGACACCTTCATCGCCTTCAGCTATCCGCCGGACACCATCGCCATCACCGAGCAGGCGCGCATCTCCGGCTTCAATCCGAAGGTTTATTACACCGGCGTCGGCACGGCGTTTCCGCTGTTCAAGGGGAAATTCGGCGCCAATGCGGAAGGCGTGATGGGCATCGGCGGCTGGAGCGGCGACAGCCCGGCCATCAAGGACTATCTCGCCCGCCACAAGGCCTCCGCCGCGAACGGCGCCGAGCCGGATCGCTGGGCCAGCGCCGTCACCTTCGCCAGCCTGCAGATGCTGCAGCAGGCGATCGAGCGGGTCGGCAAGGTGGACCGTGCCGCGGTCATCAAGGACCTGCAGACCGGCAGCTTCGATACGGTGATCGGCAAGGTGAAGTTCGAGAACAACATGCCGACCAACTACTGGTGGGTCGGCCAGTGGCAGGGCGGTGAATTCTACGGCGTCGCGCCGTCGGGCAATGCCGGCGCGCGTCAACCGATCCTGCCGAAGCCGGCCTGGAAGGCGCAGTAACCGCGGCAGGCTATCAACGGCGCATGATCCCACCGGGATCATGCGCCAGCAATCCGGAATATTTGAATGACGAACGCGTTGCTCACCGGCCTCGTGCTGGGCGGAATGTATGCGCTCATCGCCATGGGGCTGACGCTCCAATATGGCGTGGCGCGGATCATGAATCTCGCTTACGGCGAATTCCTGATCGGCTCGGCCTTTGCGTCCTATCTGCTGTTCACCGGCTGGGCGGTGAATCCGCTGGTCGGTCTCGTGGTGGTCGTTCCCGTCAGCTTCGTCGTGAGCCTCTTGCTCTACAAGATTTTCCTGACGCCCTTGGTGCGCCGCGCCCGTACGCGCGACGCGCTGGAGGTGGACAGCATTCTTGCCACCTTCGGCCTGATGTTCATCGTGCAGGGTACTCTGCTCACGATGTTCGGCGGTGCCTATTTCAGCTATTCGTTCCTCGCCATTCCGGTGACCTTGGTCGGCGAGGTGCTGGCGATGAACCGTCTGGTCGCCTTTGCACTCGCTGTCGTGCTAGGCACCGTGCTGTATCTGATTTTGACGCGCACGCGCATCGGCACCTCCATCCGCGCTGTCGCTGTCGATCCCAATGTCGCCCCGCTGGTGGCGATCAATGTCCCGCAGCTGTCGGCGCTGGCCTTTGCCGTCGGTGGCGCGCTGGTCGCTGCGGCCGGCGTGCTGATCAGCATGTTCCTCACCTTCAGCGCCACGTCCGGCGTAGTCTTCACCATGAAGGCGCTGATCGTCGTCGTGATGGGCGGCATCGGCAATCTGATGGGCTGTCTCGTCGCCGGCGTGCTGCTCGGCCTCAGCGAGGCGCTGGTCGCCACCTATATCGATCCCGGCCTGACCATCGCCGTCAATTTCGCGCTGTTCCTCGGTGTTCTCCTTGTGAAGCCCGCCGGCATTTTCGGGAGGGCGCGCCAGTGACCGGATCCCAGCTTCTCATCGGCGGCGCCGGGCTCGCCGCCATTGCTTGCCTCGCAGTGCTGCCATCGCTCGTCGATGCCTATCATCTCGCGCTCGGCATCACGCTGCTGCAATTCACGATCCTCGCCACCGCCTGGGGCATGTTTTCCGGCCCGACGCGCTACGTCTCCCTGGCGACGACAGCCTTCTTCGGCGTCGGCGCCTATACGGTGGCGGTGCTGGGCGAGCAGCTGGCATGGCCGCTTGTGCTGCTGGTCGCCGCGCTGATCGGCGCGGTGACGTCTGCCATCGTCGGTCTCTCGACCTTGCGATTGAGCGGCGTGCATTTTGTCATCTTCACCTTCGGCCTGGCCGAATTGGTGAAGCAGCTCGTGGTGTGGTTCGAGGTCAACAAGAGCCGCGTGCTCGGCCGCTACATCTTCCTCGATATCAGCCAGCAGGACATCTACTGGCAGCTCCTGGCGCTGGCGGTCATCGTGTTCGCCACGGGCTGGCTGATCGCCTGCTCGAGGCTCGGCTTCGCGCTGCGGATCATCGGCGAGGACGAGACGGTGGCGCGGCATTGCGGCATCAACGTCACCTTCGCCAAGGTCGCACTGTTCGTGATCTCGGCGGTGTTCATGACGCTGGTGGGCGCGATCATGGCGCCGCGCTGGACCTATATCGAACCGTCCATTGCCTTCAACGCCACGATCTCGTTCGAGGTCGTGATCATGGCGCTGCTCGGCGGCGCGCATCGCTTCTGGGGCCCGGCGCTCGGCGCCATCCCGCTGACGCTTCTATTCGAATTCCTGTCGGCGCGGTTTCCCAGCACATCGACATTGATCATGGGCGTGGTGTTTCTGCTGATCGTCTATGCCCTGCCGTCCGGCGTGGTTGGGTTGGTCGATCGATTCAAGGGGATGCGAAGCGGCTCCGAAAAAAAGAGGAGCGGCGCATGACCTCCACCAACACACCCGTCCTGAAAATCGAGGGCCTGACCCGCCGCTTCGGCGGTCTCGTCGCGGTCAACGAGATGGGCTTGACCGTTCATGCCGGCGAAATCGTCGGCCTGCTCGGGCCGAACGGATCAGGCAAGACCACGGCAATCAATCTGATCTCCGGCGTGCTGCGGCCCGATGCCGGCAGCGTCATGCTCGGTGATACCGACATTGCGGGATGGCCGACTTTCAAGATCGCTCGGCTTGGCGTGGCGCGCACGTTCCAACTCGTACGCGTGCTCGATGGCATGACCTGCGGCGACAATGTGCGAGCGGGGCTGTCGTTCAATCACCGTGAGGGCGGCGGATCTGTTGAAGACCTCCTCGCTCGCGTCGGCCTTGCCGGTCATAGCGATCGTCCGGCATCCGAGCTCACTTATATCGACCGCAAGCGGCTCGAACTCGCGCGTGCGCTGGCGCTGCGCCCGCGCGTGCTGTTGCTGGATGAGTGGCTAGCCGGGCTCAATCCATCGGAGCTCCTGATCGGCATCGCGCTGATCCGCTCCTTGAAGGATGAAGGCCTCTCCATCCTGATGGTCGAGCATGTGATGGATGCGATCCGTTCACTCTGCAGCCGCTGCGTCGTCATGAGCAGCGGGCGGCGCATCGCCGATGGTCCGACCGATGCCGTGCTGAATGATCCCGCGGTGATCGAAGCCTATCTCGGAGCGCCGCAGCATGCTTGAGGTCTCGGGGATCAATGTCAGTTTCGGCCAGCATCGCGCGCTCAGCGATGCGGCGCTGACCGTGAAGCGCGGCGAGATCGTTGTGATCCTCGGCGCGAATGGTGCCGGCAAATCGTCGCTGCTGAAGGCCATTGCCGGCCTCGTCAAATGCGGGCCGGGCAAGCAGGTGAGACTGGACGGCAGTGACTTGTCCGCGCTGCCTGCGCACCTGATCGTCGAGAGCGGCTTGGCTTTGGTGCCCGAAGGCCGCGGCGTGTTCGGCGAACTGACGGTGGCCGAAAATCTGCTGATGGGCGCCAATCCGAAGCGCGCGCGGGCCATCGAGGCAGCGCAGCGCGACAAGGTGCTGGCGCTGTTTCCGCGCCTTGGCGAGCGCATGAAGCAGGTGGTGCGCACCATGAGCGGCGGCGAGCAGCAGATGGTCGCCATCGGCCGCGCGCTGATGTCCAATCCGGAGATGCTGTTGCTGGACGAACCCTCGCTCGGCCTCTCGCCGCTGCTGGTGAAGGAGCTGTTCGCTGCCATCAGCCGCATTCGCGAGACCGGCATGGGACTCTTGATGGTCGAGCAGAATGCGCGCGAGAGCCTGCTGATCGCCGATCGCGGCTACGTCATCGAGAACGGCAAGGTATCCGGCAGCGGCTCGGCCGCTGAGCTGCAATCCGACGATTCCGTGCGTCGCGCCTATCTCGGCGGGCTCACTTAGAACGCCGTCTTTCATCACCCATCAACCGAGGAGATCGCCATGAACATCATCAACCTCCTGATCGAGAACGAAGACGCGCAAGCCAGCGGCGGCGCCACATTCGACCGCCTCAATCCGATCACCGGCGATGTCGCATCGCGCGGGGCCGCAGCCACGATCGCCGATGCGAAGCGCGCGGCCGATGCTGCTGCGGCGGCTTTCCCGGCCTGGTCGGCAACGGGACCGGGCGCACGGCGGGCGATCCTGCTCAAGGCGGCGGACATCCTCGCCAGCCGGGCGCCTGAATTCATCGCCCTGATGGCTGCCGAGACCGGTGCGACAGCTGGCTGGGCCGGCTTCAACGTGCATCTCGCGTCCGGCATGCTGCGCGAAGCCGCAGCGATGACGACGCAGATCTCCGGCGAGGTGATTCCGTCCGACAAGCCCGGCTGCATTTCTATGGCGGTGCGCCAGCCGGCCGGCGTGGTGCTCAGCATCGCGCCGTGGAATGCGCCGGTGATCCTCGGCGTTCGCGCCGTGGCGTTGCCGCTGGCCTGCGGCAATACGGTGATCCTGAAGGCATCGGAGATCTGCCCCGGCACGCATCGCCTGATCGGCGAATGCCTGCGCGAGGCCGGCCTGCCGCCCGGCGTGATGAATGTCATCACCAACGCGCCGGACGATGCGCCGGCGCTGATCGAAGCCCTGATCGCGCACCCGGCCGTGCGGCGGATCAACTTTACGGGCTCGACCCGCGTCGGCCGACTCATCGCGCAGACGGCGGCGACGCATCTCAAGCCGGTGCTGCTCGAACTCGGTGGCAAAGCGCCGCTGGTCGTGCTGGAGGATGCCGATCTCGATGCAGCCGTTGCCGCGTCAGCCTTCGGCGCTTTCATGAATCAAGGGCAGATCTGCATGTCCACCGAGCGCCTCGTGGTGGATCGCAACGTGGCGGACGCCTTTGTGTCCAAGCTCGCGGTCAAGGCCGAGCAGCTGGTGGCCGGCGATCCCCGCCAGGGCAATGCGCCGCTGGGCTCGCTGATCGATGCGAGTGCAGCCGATCGCATGCAGGCACTGATCAAGGACGCCGTGGGCAAGGGCGCGCGGGTCGTCGCCGGCGGGCGCGTCGAAGGCACGCTGATGTCCGCCACGGTGCTCGATCACGTGACGTCGTCGATGCGTATCTATGGCGAGGAATCGTTCGGCCCGATCGTGAGCGTGGTGCGGGTGGACGGCGTGGACGAAGCCGTGCGCGTCGCCAATGATACCGAATATGGCCTCTCGGCCTCGGTGTTCGGCCGCGACATCGCCCGTGCGCTGACAGTAGCCAAGCGCATCGAATCCGGCATCTGCCACGTCAATGGCGCCACCGTGCATGACGAGGCGCAGATGCCGTTCGGCGGAACCAAGGCGTCAGGCTATGGCCGTTTCGGCGGTAAGGCGGGGATCGCCGAATTCACGGAACTGCGCTGGATCACCATCGAAACGGGGCCGCAGCATTATCCGATCTGAAGGGGCTTGGAGCGGACGGCGGGAATCGAACCCGCGTATGCAGCTTGGGAAGCTGCCGTTCTACCATTGAACTACGCCCGCATGCCCACTGGTCTAGCCGAGGATCGGTGATCCGCCAAGGTATCTCTGCGCCGCCGGGCCGTTGCGGCCGGGGGAAACCCGGTCGCCCCGCAATTTCCGGTTGGCGAAACGCATTGGCCTGCTAACATCCCGGCCGGGATGGCAGGGCTGGGATATACGACCTTCGATACGTCGGTGGGCCGGTGCGGCATCGCATGGAGCCAGGCCGGGATTTTTGGCGTCCAGTTGCCGGAAGCACGCGAACTCGACACACGACGACGCCTGCTGCAACAGTTTCCCGGTGCCCGGGAGTTGCAGCCGCCGCCAGACGTTCATCACGCCATTGACGGCATCACCGCACTGCTGGACGGCTATGCGGTCGATCTCTCTGATATCACGCTCGATACATATGACCTGCCGGACTTCAATTGCCGGGTCTATCACGCGATCCGCCAGATCCCGCGCGGCGAAACCCGGACCTATGCCGAGATCGCGGCGAGCCTTTACACCAGCGGCGCCATCAATGCCGTGACCAACGCCGTCGCGCGCAATCCCTTCGCCATCATCGTCCCCTGCCATCGCGCCATCGTGGCCGCCGGGCAGACATCCGGCTTTGCCGGCAATGCCGGCATCGTCACCAAATCACGGCTTCTCTCGATCGAAGGCGCCATGCCCGGGCGCGCGACGAATCTGTTCGATGCATTGCTGTCGGTTGCCCCGCCGCGTCCGCAGGGTTAGCTTTCACGCATGCAAGCGCACATGCTCTTCGAAGGCAGCGGCATCACCGTGATGGACTATCGTTGCACGGCGGGACCGGACGATGTGCCATTCACCGAACAACATGCCAGTCACTCCATCTCCTATGTGCGCAAGGGCAGTTTTGGCTGTCGCTGCCGCGGGCGGTCGCATGAGCTGATCACCGGCGCCGTGCTGATCGGCGCGCCGGGCGAGGAATATGTGTGCCATCACGAACATCATGCGGGCGGCGATGAGTGCCTTTCATTCTCGTTCGCGCCGGAGGTGATCGATCTGATCGGCGACGACCTGTCGGTATGGCGGCAGGGCAGCGCGGCGCCGCTGGCGGAATTGATGACACTGGGCGAGCTGGCACAGGCGGTGGCGGAGCAACATAGCGATCTCGGACTTGACGAAATCGGGCAGGCCTTTGCGGCGCGGCTGGTTGATGTCGTGTCAGGCAAGGCGCGCAGGCAGGCCACGATCAGCACCCGCGATCGTCGTCGTGCGGTGGAGACGGCCATGTGGATTACCGCACATTCAGCCGAAGAGATCGATCTGGATGCTGCGGCCCAGCAGGCGGGCGTCAGTCCGTTCCATTTCCTGCGCATGTTCCGTGATGCGCTTGGCGTGACGCCGCATCAATATCTGGTGCGCTCGCGGCTGCGCCAAGCGGCACGGCTGCTGGCAGAGACCGACAGCCCCGTCACCGATATTGCCTTCGATGTCGGCTTCGGCGATCTCTCGAACTTCGTGCGCAGTTTCCATCGTGCGGCCGGCGTGTCGCCGCGCGCATTCCGGCAGGCCTCGAAGGGCGACCGCAAGATTTTCCAAGAACGGCTGGCGCTGCACTGATTAGGTCCTGTCCAGCCCCTCAAGGAGATGGACATGGCTGCCATTCACAAGACGGTTTCACTCGACGCACCGGCCGGCGAGGTCTGGGCGGCGGTCGCGGATTTCGGCGCGCTACATACACGGCTAGTGCCGGGTTTCGTTACGGATACCAAAGTCGAGGGCGATGTCCGTGTTGTCACATTCGGCAATGGCACGGTGGTGGAGGAAACGCTGGTCGATTGCGACCATGCGCGGCGGCGCTTCGTCTATGCTGTCAGGAACGAGCGCATTACCCAGCATAGCGCATCGGTGGTGGTGACGGCGGACGGACCGGATCGCTGCCGGCTCGAATGGGCAGCCGACCTGCTGCCCAACGAGGTTGCAGGCTATGTGAGCACGCAGATGGATATCGGGCTCGCTGCGATGGCGAACCACTTCCGGAACGCGTCCCGCTAGGACAGCGCAGGTCTCACCTCGGGCACCGGCCCCGACTTGGGGCCCCAGCGCGTCAGCACCACTGCGAGCACGGAGAGCACGCCGAGCAACACCATGGACGCTGCAGCGAGCCAGAAGAAGCTGGTGGCCGGCGCGTCGATAGACAGCAGATACCAGCCGCCGGCGCAGACGAAGCCGAGACGCGCGGTTTGCGCGAGCACGGGACCGAGCACCTTTGCGGCACCTTGCGATGAGAAATAGCTCACCGTGGCGAGGCCGAGAAACGCGTACATCGGCGCGCAGGTGGCGAGATAGGCGCGGCTGGCCTCGCGCACGCCGGGGTCATTGGTGAACAGATTGACCCAGACATGCGGATAGATCGCGATCAGCGTGCCGAGCAGGCCGACCACGGTGAACGCGATGGCGCAGCCGGTCCAGGCGATACGCCGTGCACGGGCGATGCGGCCGGCGCCGATGGCCATGCCGACAATGGGCACTGAAGCGATACCGACCGCGAAAGCCAACGTGGTCAGCATGAATTCGAGCCGCGCGCCGATGCCGTAGCCGGCCAGCACCTCGGTGCCGTAATGCGCCAGCATATGGGTGAAGATCAGCAGCGTGAGCACGCCCTGCAGCGGATTGAAACAGGCGATGGCGCCGACTTTCAGGATGTCGAAGAACATGCCGCGCTCGATCCGGAAGCCGTTCAGTGTCGGCCGCACCCGCGCGCGGCCGGAAAACACGTACCAGCCCATGACGCCCGCACCGATGGCGAAGGCCGTCAGCGTGCCGGCGGCAACGCCGGGCATGCCGAATTGCGGGATCGGGCCGAGGCCGAGGCCAAGCGTGCCGCCGAGAACGATTTGCAGGCCCGCAGATGACGTCTGCATGGCGGAGGGCATCTTCATATTGCCGGTGCCGCGCAGGATCGCCGCAAAAGTGTTCATCAGCCAGGGGATGACGCCACCGGCAAAGAAGATGGTGATGTAGCCGAGCGCCTGGCTCAGCACATTGCCGCGACCGCCCAGCAGCTGCAGCAGCGCCGAGCCGAAGATCAGCATGCCGACGGTGAAAGTGAGTCCGAAACAGACGCCAATCAGCAATGCATGGCCGGCCAGCGTATCGGCGCGCTGCTGGTCGCCGGCGCCGAGCGCGCGGGCGATGGCGGAGGAAACGCCACCACCCATGGCGCCGCCGGACATGGTCATGGTCAGCATGACAAAGGGGAACACCAACGCCATGGCGGCCAGCGCCTCGGTGCCGAGCCGGCCGATATAGGTGGTCTCGAAGATGACGACGATCGTACCGGCCGAAAGCGCGACCACATTCGGCCAGGCGAGGCGCAGCAAGGTCGGCAGGATCGCGTGATCGAGCAGCGGGTTCTTGGCGGGCGCGGTCAGCTCGGGGAGCGGTGGTTTGTCGCCATCGACCAATGGGCGTTCGGCGAGCACGACCTCGGACATGCAGTCTCCCTGATTATCCGGTCTCGAACGCCGGACACAGTCTTCCTAGCACCGTTCACGGCAGGCGCCATACGCGCGTGATGCATGGGCGCCGGGCGATTTGCACTGCAATATGGGGGAATAGCTCAGGCGCGTAGCTCGGATGGAGCGCAGCGCAATCCGGGACCGGCGTTTCAACATCTCGCCCGTCCCTGCATTACGCTGCGCTTCATGCAGGCTACGGATCAGCGCCTAGCCGATCACCCAGGTGAACGGCCGCGCACCGTTCCGCTCTGCGGTCATGGTGACGGGAATGTTGCGGCCACAGCCCGCAGCGAGGCCTTCGACGAGTCCGCGCAGAAGCTCCGCGCAGGCAGGATGGGCGTCGGTCACGCCATCCATCAGCTTCCAGGTTTTCTGCTGGACAGCGATTGAGCCGGCGGATTTGTCGATGCCGAACTCGTCATCCTGTGCGGCGAGCAGAGCCGTGAAGAACTCCACAAAGGTCGTGGCATCGCCGCGCGCCATGCCGAAGCTGGCAGCAACCTCGTCGTAATACTGCATGCCGATCAGCTTGCCGGTGAGACGCAGCAAATAGCCGGCATCATCGGGACCGAAGAGCTGCACGGCAACCGGCGCAGCGGTGCGGACATATTCCATCGCATAATTGCGATAGGCCTTTTCCAGCCGCGATTTCGGCCAGCTGTCGACGGGAAGTGCTGGCGCCTTGGCGGGATCAAAAGGCGGCGCTTCCAGATGCCGCGCGAAAACGAGGCGCTGGTCGATCTCCAGATCGTGATCGTATTCGCAGTAATAGCCCTCGAGCCCATCCTGTCCATCGACGCTCTGCTTGGTGCAGACAAAGCCGAGACGGAGATTGCCGAGCGCGACACCGTTATTCGCGTGCCAACCGCGCAGCATCGCGCGCGAGACTTCGCCGGGAATGCCGCAGATGGCGGTACCACGCCAGATCCAGCGCGGCGGCGGATAGCGGATCCACGCCTTGCGATCATTCTCGTACATGTATTCGACCGACACACCACCGATCCAGTTGGAGAGATAGTGATACTGTGCGGCGGCGACTGCGGGTGGCAAATGCGACAATCCCAGCTTGCCCAGACCGGCGATAAAGCGCTCCTGCTGCTGGCGGCGGAAGATGCGAAACACGAATTCGGCTGCATCGGGCGTGCCGCGACGTGTCACTGCAGTCAAGACCAGGCCGGTGAAAACGGCATGATAGAGATCAGCGACGCTGCGCCATCGCTTCCATGTGGCTTCGTCGCGCACGTCGTTCATCGCTTCCATCCCCTTGATCGTTGACGATCACCATAACGGCGCCCGGCTGCGGCATCACATGAATTTCATGCAGGGAGATCGAACGCTTCTGCATCGCGTGCATTGAGTTCCGTCACTCGAAGGAAATTCCATGCGCCAAAAACTTCTACTTTCCGCTGCACTTCTCATCGTGGCGCTACCGCTTGCCGGCTGTAACGAGAAGTCGACGATCGCCTCGGGCGAGGATTTCGGACCGACGCCAAAACTGGTCGAGCCGAACAAGACACTGCTGCCGACCGTGAAGGTCTCCAAGGCCGTAGGCTGGCAGGACGGCGCCAAGCCGAAAGCGGCGGAAGGCATGGTCGTCACCGCCTTCGCCAGCGGCCTTGATCATCCACGCACGGTTTACACGCTGCCGAATGGCGACGTGCTGGTGGCGGAGAGCAATGCACCGCCGAAACCGGATTCGGGCTTCAGTATTCGCGGCTTTATCATGACCAAGGTGATGGGTTACGCCGGCGCACGCGCACCTTCGGCCAACCGCATCACGCTGCTGCGCGATGCCGATGGCGACGGCGTGGCGGAGATGAAAGCGCCGTTTCTCGAAGGGCTGAACTCACCGTTCGGCATGGTGCTAGTGGGCGATCGCTTCTATGTCGCCAATGCCGATGCGGTGGTGGCCTTCCCCTATAACGAGGGCGATACGCGAATCACCGCGGCGGCCACCAAGGTCGTCGATCTGCCGGCAGGCATCAATCATCACTGGACCAAGGATCTCACGGCCAGCGCCGATGGCAGCAGGCTATATGCGACCGTGGGCTCGAACAGCAATGTCGGCGAAAACGGCATGGAGATCGAGAAGGACCGCGCCGCGATCCTCGAGATCGATCGCGTCAACGGCACGTCGCGCCTGTTCGCCTCGGGCTTGCGCAATCCCAACGGCCCCGCCTGGAATCCGCAGACCGGCGCGCTATGGGTGGTGGTCAACGAGCGTGATGAAATCGGCAGCGACCTCGTGCCGGATTACATGACATCGGTGAAGGACGGTGGCTTCTATGGCTGGCCTTATAGCTATTACGATCAACATGTGGATGTCCGCGTGCAGCCGCAGAAGCCTGAGCTGGTTGCCAAGGCAATCGCACCGGATTATGCGCTCGGCGCGCATACGGCGTCGCTGGGGCTTGCGTTCAACACCGGCGACCTGTTTCCGGAATCGATGAAGAACGGCGCCTTTATCGGTCAGCACGGCTCGTGGAACCGCAAGCCGCAGAGCGGCTACAAAGTGATCTTCGTGCCGTTCGCCGATGGCAAGCCGTCGGGCAAGCCACAGGATGTGCTGACGGGCTTCCTGAATGAGAAAGGCGAAGCGCAGGGCCGGCCGGTCGGCGTGCGGCTCGACAACAAGGGCGCGCTGCTGGTGGCAGATGACGTCGGCAATGTGATCTGGCGCGTCGCACCGTCAGGTGCGAAGGCGGCGGCGCTGTAGTCGCTTGTAGCCTGCATGGAGCGGAGCGTAATGCAGGGACCGGCGATATGTGGAAACGCTGGTCCCGGATTGCGCTGCGGTCCATCCGGGCTACGCCATCATGTCACCGGTGCCGGATTGAACAGCACCAGATCATTGTGCAGGCCCCATTTGTCCGCCCAGACCTGCTTGCGCCCGCTGGCGACATCGAGGATGAGCTGGAACAGCTCGTAGCCCGCTTCCTCGATGGTCATTTCGCCTGACGCGATACGGCCGGCATCGAAGTCGATCAGATCCGCCCAGCGCTTCGCCAGTTCGGTGCGCGTGGAGACCTTGATCACCGGCGCCTGCGCGAGCCCGTAGGGCGTGCCGCGACCGGTGGTGAAGATCTGCATCTGCATGCCGGCAGCAAGCTGCAGCGTGCCACAGATGAAATCGCTGGCCGGCGTTGCTGCGAACAACAGTCCCTTCGTCGTCGCGCGCTCGCCCGGCCCGATCACGCCGGTGATGGCCGACGATCCCGATTTCACGATGGAGCCAAGCGACTTCTCGACAATATTGGCGAGGCCACCCTTCTTGTTCCCCGGCGTTGTATTGGCGCTGCGGTCGGCGCCGCCGCGGGCGAGATAGGCGTCGTACCAGTCCATCTCACGCACCAGCGCGCGGCCGACATCTTCACTCGCCGCACGGCGCGTCAGCAATTCGATGGCATCGCGCACTTCGGTGACTTCAGAGAACATCACCGTCGCGCCTGCACGCACCAGGAGATCGCTGGCAAAGCCGAGCGCCGGGTTTGCCGTGACGCCGGAGAACGCATCGCTGCCACCGCATTGCAGGCCGATCACGAGTTCGGAGGCCGGCACGGTCTCACGCTTGCGACCATTCAATATCTTGAGACGTGCATCGGCCATGGTGACAATCGTATCCACCATGTCGCCAAAGCTCTGATTGCCCTCATCCTGCAGGCGCATCATGCTGGCGGGATCGTTGGTCGGCAGCAGCCGCTCTGGCGCGAGTTTCTCGCAGCCGAGGCCGACGACCATCACCTCCCCGCCGAAATTCGGATTCTTCGCGATGTTCTGCAGTGTTCGGATCGGGATATAGGCATCGGGCGCGTTGATGGCGACGCCGCAACCATAGCCATGCGTCACCGCGACGACGTCATCGACATTCGGATAGCGCGGCAGCAACTCGGCCTTGATCTTCTTGATCGCGAATTCGAGCGTGCCCGCGACGCATTGCACCGATGTGCTGATCGCAAGAATGTTCTTCACACCAACGGAGCCGTCAGGATTGCGAAAGCCCTCGAATGTGTAACCCGTCAGTGGTTCCTGTGCGGCAGGAACCGCCGTTGCGATATCGAGGCGATCGAGCTCCGGCGCATCGGGCATATGAATGCGCGCTTCCTCGACCCAGTCACCGGCAGCGATCGCATCGATGGCGTAACCGATAATCTCGCCGTAACGAAGGATCGGCTGATCCTTCGCGATATCGACGAGTGCGAGCTTGTGGCCCTGCGGAACAAACTGGCGCAGCGTGATGCCGTCAGCGAGCAAAGTTCCCGCGGGCAATCCAAAATCATTCGCCACGATCGCGACATTGTCGCGCGCATTCAGCTTGATGGTACGCGGCGCATATGCGTCAGCTGCCTTTGGGGTGGCCATCGCCTCGTTCATTTCCTCATATCCTCATTGGCGGCGTCACTATTGGCGGCGTCACTGCGTCACTGCAACAGCAGTAGCACATCTCGTGAGCATGCTGCACAGGTTGAGATTTACCCGATGTTATGCACGTTACGTAACACATTCGAGCACCGCGCGGGCGGAATGAGGCCGGCATGTGTCAGAAGCACGACGCGGTCGAAAAACCCGCCACACTCGTTTGAAGCGCTGTTGCACGGCTGTGACAGACATCGCTGCGCAATCGTCTAGGTTCGCCGCAATCCAGTTTGGGATTGAGAGGATTATCTATGAAGAAGTATCTGCTTTCGACCGCAGCCGTTGCCATGGTCGCGTTGGCTGCTCCCGCGTCTGCAGCCGATCTGGCAGCCCGTCCGTACACCAAGGCACCGGCCTATCAGGCTCCTGCCGCTCCGATCTACAACTGGACCGGTTTCTACATCGGCGGTCACGTCGGCGGCGCCTTCAACGGCAACAACGGCTTCGGCGGCACCTCGGACAACTCCGACGGTCGTTTCCTCGGCGGTGTGCAGGGCGGCGCTGACTACCAGTTCGCCCCTAACTGGGTGCTCGGTATCGAAGGTCAGTACAGCTGGGTTGGCAACAACAACACGACCGTCCTGTTCACCGGCGCTGGCGCAGGTTACGCCTACAACCAGAACCAGAACGGCATCGCTTCGGTGACCGGCCGTCTCGGTTACACCTGGGGTCCCGCACTGCTCTACGTGAAGGGTGGTTGGGCCTATCAGGACGTCAGCGAGACCCTGCTCGTGAGCGCTCCGGCAACCGACGCCTCGTTCGGCACCACCACCAAGTCGAACGGCTACACCGTCGGCGCCGGTCTCGAATACCTGTTCACCCAGAACTGGTCGGGCAAGGTCGAGTACCAGTACTACGACTTCGGCACCACCACCTTCACCGCCCCGGCCCCGCTGGCTGGCGTGTCGTCCAAGAACGATACCCACACCGTCAAGGTCGGCCTGAACTACCGCTTCAATCTGGGCGGCATGGGCGGCGGCTACTAATTAGTAGTTTGACCAGCAGCGTCGACCTCAAGGCCGGCGCTGCGAATTTCTGCTCCAGAAAACCTGGCCCGCACACACTCGTGCGGGCCTTTTTTGTCAGGAGTTTTCTCTCACGGGAACCTGCTTTCGCAACCTCGCCGATTGTTGTATGATGGGGAAGCGAAGGGAAGTGGTGATGGGTATTGCCGTCATGCAAGGCCGGACGAGCCGGCAGATGTCCGCGGAGGAATTCCGTGACTTCCAAAAATATCGCCCGGATCATGAGCGGTGGGAATTGTTGGCGGGCGTCCCGGTCATGATGTCGCCTCCAAGACTCGTTCACAATCGGATTGCAGAAAATCTTGCGCGGTTGCTGGACGATAGCTTTGACCGGCAAGGTCTGCCGCTCATGGCAACCCAGCGATCTGGCTTCAAGAGCTTTATACTCGATGGCAGGGTTTACGAGCCCGAGCCCGACGTGGCCGTCATCGATACGGAATACGAGCTTGAGCAGCGCTATTTCGATGCAGCTTATTTATTGGCTGAAGTCGTGTCGTCTTCGGATCAGATTGGTGTCCCTGGTACCGGACGCGAATGGATCGATGTGAAATGCGAGTTGTACCGCTCGCATGCGGCTTGCGTCGCCTTGCTCGTCATTACGCAGGATCATATGGCGGTTCAGGTGGAATTGCGCACGGACGATGGCTGGACATCGGACGTGCTGACAGGGCCCGACGCCGAAATCGTGATCCCGAAGCTCAATTTCCGATGCCGCGTCGGCGATCTCTATGACCGCACGCCGCTAAAGTCCCAAGTTCGCTCTAAACCTTGAAGTGCTTCGACAGCTTCAGGTTCTGCCCCTGATAATTCGAGCCGATGCGCTGGCCGTAGAGTGAATCCGGGCGATCCAGCATGCGTTCATAGACGAGGCGGCCGACGATCTGGCCGTGTTCGAGGATGAACGGCACTTCGCGCGAGCGCACTTCCAGCACGGCGCGCGAGCCCTTGCCGCCGGCGCCGTCATGGCCGAAGCCAGGATCGAAGAAGCCGGCATAATGGACGCGGAATTCGCCGACCAGCGGATCGAACGGCACCATTTCGGCGGCGTAGTCCGGCGGCACCTGCACGGCTTCCTTGGAAGCGAGAATGTAGAACTCGCCGGGATCGAGGATCAGCGTGCGATCGGCGCGCGCATGGATCGGCTCCCAGAAATCCTCCACCGCATAACCGCCGCGGCGATCGACATCGACCACGCCGGTGTGGCGCTTGGCGCGATAGCCGACGAAGCCCGACGCATTCTCGCCGGACAGATCGACCGAGACAGCAAGCCCGTTGGTCAGGTCGGCATCGTCGATATCGACCAGCGGATCCTGCGCATGCAGGTCCTCCAGCGCCTCGGTGTCGAGCACGGCATCGCCGACGCGAAAGCGGACCTGCGACAGGCGCGAGCCTTCGCGCAGCAGCACCGGGAATGTCTTCGGGCTGATCTCGGCATAGAGCGGGCCATGATAGCCCGCGCCGATCACATCGAACCGACGGGTGCCGTCGGCGATCACGCGGGTGAAGACGTCGAGACGTCCGGTGGAGCTCTTCGGATTCGCGGCGGCGAAGATGTTCGGCGGCAGCGCGAGGCTTTCCAGCAGCGGCACAATGTAGACGCAGTTGGTCTCCAGCACCGCGCCTTCGGAGAGATCGATCTCGTGCAGCTTCAATTCGTCGATGCGCTCGGCGACGGTGACATTCGGGCCGGGCAGGAAGCTGGCGCGGACGCGATAGGCGATGGGGCCGAGGCGCAGGTCGAGGCTGGCCGGCTGGATCTGGCTTTCGACGAAATCATATTCGGGCAGGATCAGGCCGGCCTCGGCCATCGCCTCGATCATGCTGTCGGGCAGAATTCCATCGGCATCGGGGGCGAGGGTGAACGTCACTGGTCTGGTCCTTCAATCGTCATCCAGGGGCAATGCCCTGAAAAACCGTAACTTTACCGGCTATCTCAAGCGCGCCTTGACGGCAAGCGCAAGCGGGAATAGGAAAAGTCCTATCCCGTGGTGATTTGAGCCGGCCGGCTTGCAGCCACGTAAAATAAGTCGCTAAACAGGCCGGGGACACATGTCCTTCCAGCATGCGATCCCGGCCTGAGGACGTCCGTCCAGGCCGGTTTTTTGTGCCCGTTTTGAGCGGTCACGTTGGAGGTCACATGTCTGCCAAGTCTTACCGTCCCGAAACCCGCCTCGTTCATTCCAGCGCGCTGCGCTCGCAATTCAACGAGACGTCCGAAGCCCTCTTCCTGACCCAGGGCTTCATCTATGAGACTGCCGAAGCCTGCGAGGCGCGGTTCAAGGGCGAAGATCCCGGCTTCATCTATTCCCGCTTCTCGAACCCGAACACGTCGATGTTCGAGAACCGCATGATCGACCTCGAAGGCGCCGAAGCTGCACGCTCCACCGCCACCGGCATGGCCGCCGTCACCACCGCCATTCTCGCGCCGCTGCGTCAGGGCGACCATGTCGTCGCCGCAAAGGCGCTGTTCGGCTCCTGCCGTTACGTCATCGAAGAACTGCTGCCGCGCTATGGCATCGAATTCACGCTGGTCGATGGCCTCGATCTCGACCAGTGGCAGAAGGCGATGAAGCCGAACACCAAGTCGCTATTCCTGGAAAGCCCGACCAATCCGACGCTCGACGTGCTCGACATCGGCGCGATCGCGGAGATCGCCCATGCCGGCGGCGCGCGGCTGATCGTCGACAATGTGTTCGCGACACCGATCTGGCAGAGCCCGCTGGCGCTCGGTGCCGACGTCGTCGTCTATTCCGCCACCAAGCATATCGACGGCCAGGGTCGCTGTCTTGGCGGCATCATTCTGTCGTCGAAGGACTTCATCGACGAGCACATTCACAACTATCTGCGCCAGACCGGGCCTTCTATCTCGCCGTTCAATGCGTGGACGCTGGTGAAAGGACTGGAAACGCTGGCGGTGCGCGTCGAGCGGCAGACGCAGAGCGCAGCGGCCATCGCCGATGTGCTGGCACAGCATCCCAAGGTGTCGCGGCTGATCTATCCCGGCCGCGAAGATCATCCGCAAGCGGCGACGGTGAAGAAGCAGATGCGTGCGGGTTCGACGCTGATCGGCTTTGAGGTCAAGGGCGGCAAGGAAGCAGCCTTCCGCGTGCTCAACGAACTCAAGGTCGCGCGCATCTCGAACAATCTTGGCGACGCGAAGAGCCTCGTCACGCATCCAGCGACGACGACGCATCAGCGTCTGCCGCTGGAAGCACGCCTCGAGCTCGGCATCACGGAGGGCTTCATCCGCTTCTCGGCGGGCCTGGAGCATCGCGACGACCTGATCGAGGATCTCGAAGCGGCGCTGGCGAAGGCTTAAAGCGGACCGGCAATAAGCTACACCGTCATCCTGAGGTGCGTGCGCGCTAGCGCACGCCTCGAAGGATGGGCCGCGAGCTCGTCGCCGCATCCTTCGAGGCTCGCGCTATCGCGCGAGCACCTCAGGATGACGATGATGGAGTGCGTGGCGTAGTTAACCTACAGCGGCCGCTGCTGCGCCTGTTGCACGGCCGGCTCGTTGGTGCCCATCTTGATGGCGCCCACCGACTTGATGATGTTGTCGCCGAGCAGCTGCGCGAAGCAGGCATAGCCCCAGTCGTTCATATGCAGGCCATCGGCGATCACGAATGAGCTGAACGCCATCTGCTGGCCTTCGTGCCATTCCTTCATCACCTCGAAGCGCGGAAAGATGCCGACCTTGTGCAGCGCGGCCACCTTGTGCATGAGCGCCAGCATCTTGCTGGTGCCTTCCGGCTTCTCCACGGTCGCCGGCGAATATTGCGGATCGACCAGCACCACGTCGGAGCTCGCAGCCTGAATGCGGCCGACACCGTCTTCGATCATCTTGCCGGTTTCAGCAGGATCGAGATTTCGCAGCACCGCATTGGTGCCGAGCTGCCAGATCACGAGGTCGGGCTTCGAATTGATCACTTCCGCCTGCAGCCGCGCCATCATCTCGGGCGCATCCTCGCCGCCCTTGCCGCGATTGAGGACGGTGATATCGGCGCCGGGATAGGCTCGGCGCAATTGCGCAGCCAGGCGGTTGGGATAGTTGAATTCGGGGGACGTCGAGCCATGGCCCTGGGTCGATGACGACCCGAAGGCGACGATCACCACGGGCTGCCGCGCCGCGAGCTTGCTGGCCACATGCGGCAGCGTGCCCATCGCCTTGGTGCCGCCCTTGGGCGTGCGGCAAGGCACGCGGCTCAGAATGTCCGTGGCTGTCTTGGCAGCTTCCTTGACCCTGTCGATCGCCTTGCCGGCGACGCCGCGCTGTGGGCCATCGCTTGGTGCCTGGCTCTGTCCTTGTGCGCCAGCCTGGGAATCCTCTGCATGCGCCATTGAGGTGAATGCGGGAGTCGTGACGGCAAGTGCGGCGGCGACAAGGACGCGAGACAAGGTAGCTTCGAAACTCATTTTAACGCTGAATCCTCAAATCCGCTGTCTTGATGTGCGCCGTTTCGATCACGAAGGCCGATAGCGCGCGACCGAGACAGTCGTGCACCCGTTTTGCGAGCTCCATTCCGGCGGTGCCGGGGGCGGGGCTGAACAGGTCGAAATCACCATTTTCATTCCACTGCCGCATGATGGCGAAGCGATCGAACAGCGGAGCGTCGTGCTGCTGCGCCACCACACGCATGTTATCTAGGTAGGCCGAGCCCGAAATCATGGACTCCGTGCGCGGACTATACTGCAAGTTCATTAAAATGACGTCAGTTCCGGCCTTTTGCATGGCAGCAACGCCGTCATCCAATGCGTTGCGGAAGTCGTCGCCATCCACCTGGCGCATGGCATCGACGGTTCCGGTTTGCCAAATCACAAGATCGGGTTTGCGATCTTCAACCAGCTTGCCGAGCGTCGGCGCCATCTCCTCGGCGGTCTTCTTCACCTGCAGTTCCAGTGCGACATCCACGGTCACGCCCGGCAGTCGTTCGCTGAGATAGGTCTGCAGGCGGGTGGGATAGGCCGCGGAGTGGTCGGATAGGCCAATGACCGAGGAGCGGCTGCCAACGACCAGAACATTGAGCTTACCGTCCGGCTTCACGGCTGCTTTCACCTTCGGCAGCGAGCTTTCACTGGTCAGAAGATAGGCGGGGACGTCGCAGGATTGCTTGGCCGGATCGGCCTGCGCGGGGCTGGCCATCAGAACGGCCAGCAAAAGCGCGTGTCGCAGCGGCACGCGGTGCAGCAAGGTGATCATGCTCCCCCTCCTGCAAGATCGGCATCGCCTGTCTTCTCAGGCACCTTTTTGGCGCGCGCTCCGCCTTTCGCGGTGACGCGCTTGTACCAGGAGAATACCCACGCAGCGGTGGACATGATGAGGATCCCGATCAGGCTGACCAGGCCGTGCATGATGGCACCGCCCGCGATCTCGCCCAGGAAAAACTGACCTGCAAAAGCCAGAAACACGCCTATGCAGAAAATCTCAAGTGAATGCTGGCCGCAAAGCACCATTGGTCGCAGCCAGACCGACTTCAGCGCCGGCCAGTCCTTCGGCAGGAACCGGACCGTAAGGGCCGCCAGCGCCAGGAAGTGAGCAAAACGCAGCACATCCAGATCGGGCTTGTTGATCGGATACATCCACTGCTCCAGCAGCTTTGGCAGCAGATGATGGATCTGCGGGATGTGCCAGGTCAGCGTCACCCAGAACGCCCCCAACAGATAGGCAACGCAAAGCCAAAGCGTAATGGGCGAATTCAGGATGCGCGTCATTCTGACGGCGCCGCCCAGCGCGCACCACGCCCCGAACACGAACAGCAGCTGCCAGGCGAACGGATTGAATGCCCAGGATCCGTTCGGATAGGCGGTGAGATGCCAGTCGAATTCCCAGGTAAGAGCATAAAGCAGCACCGAGAGGCCCAAAGTGAGATCGGCGCGCCGCCGCATCAGCCACAGGATCAAGGGCAGGAACAGCATCAGCACGATATAGAGCGGCAGCACGTCCATATTGACCGGGCGGAAACGCAACAGCAGCGCCTGCACGATGGTGACGTCGGGCTCCTTGAGGAAGTCGAGGATGCCCATTTCTTCCGTATAGAGCGGGTTCTGGAATCGCGTGGCGACGTAGGAAATTTCCGCGAGGAAGATCGTGAACAGGAATACATGCGCCACATAGATCTGCCAGACGCGCTTGAAGATACGCGCACTGGCGACTACGGTTCCCTGCTCCTGCATCGCGCGGCCATAGACGAAAGCTGCGGTGTAGCCGGAGATGAAGATGAAGATCTCGGTGGCGTCGCTGAAGCCGTAATTGCGGATGGTTGCCCAGGTCAGCAGGTTCTGCGGCAGGTGATCGATAAAGATCAGCCATAGCGCGAGGCCGCGGAACAGATCGAGGCGCAATTCGCGTTCGTTGACGGCAGTGACCTTCGGCGGCGGCTCTGCGCGTGAAGCTGCGCCAGACGACGCATGGGGCGCATCGGCATGTGCGGGTCCGGCAATCGGATCGGCAACAGAGGTCATTCAACACCGCAAAACGAGTATGGACTGAGGAGAAAGAACCGCTTCGCCGCACCGTCGCAAGTCAATTCATGGCGAGGCGATTTTTGTGAGGCGATCCGCCGCGGCAGGCTAACAACCGGGAACGCGATAGGCACGAACTGTGTTCAAACCGGGATGCCGATTTTGCATAACAACGGTATTTTGCCGCTCCCTCGTTTTTCGTTATGTTGCCGGTCCAGCGTCCCCGAGTGATGATCCCATGTACCGCGCCGTAACCCGACAGATCGAAGTGACCGTCGAGCCCAACTTCATGCCGGACCGTTCCTCGGCAGAGAAGCAGCAGTTCTTCTGGTCCTATACGATCGTCATCACCAATGCGGGCAAGGAAACCGTGCAGCTGAAAACGCGGCACTGGGTCATCACCGATGCATCGGGAAAGACGCAGGAAGTGCGCGGCGAAGGCGTCGTAGGCGAGCAGCCCGTGCTCGGGCCTGGCGAGCGCTTCGAATACACGTCGGGTGTGCCGCTGCCGACACCATCAGGCTTCATGGAGGGCACCTATCAGATGGTGACCGACCAGGGCGAACGGTTCGAGATCGATGTGCCGCTGTTTTCGCTGGATGGACCGACCAGGCGGGTGCTGAACTAGTTTAACTCCGTCATTGCAAGCCCTGACGAATTGCAGCGCAGTTCGTTTGGGCGAAGCAATCCAGGGCCAAGAACTGGATTGCTTCGTCGCTACGCTCCTCGCAATGACGGCTGTGAGATCAGCGCTTTATTCGACGCCCGCTTCTTGCGGCGTGAACTCATAGACCGACGAGCAGAACTCGCAGGTCACCACGACCTTGCCGTTCTCCACCATATCCGCGCGATCCTGGGGATCGAACCCCTTCAGCATGCCGGACACCGCTTCGCGCGAGCACGAGCATTTCGCCTGCAGCGGCGTGGGCGCGAAGACGCGAACACCGCGCTCATGGAAAAGGCGGAACAGCAGCCGCTCGCCAGACAGATCGGGATCGATCAGTTCGACATCCTCCACCGTCGAGATCAGCGACTGACCTTCGACCCAGGCGTCATCCTCGGGCACCACGTCGATATCGGCGCCCTCGGGTACGTCGCCGGCATGCATGTCGCGCTGCGCACGGTCGGATGCCTTGGGCAGGAATTGCAGCAGCATGCCGCCGCCGCGCCAGCCATGGGTCGGACCGCCTTCGCCGCCGCGCCACTCCTCGCCGACGGCAAGGCGCACCTTGGTCGGAATCTGCTCGGAGCGCAGGAAATATTCGTGGGCAGCATCTTCCAGCGTACCGCCGTCCAGCGCGACCATGCCCTGATAGCGGCTCATATCCGGCCCTTGATCGACCGTCATCGCAAGATGGCCCTTGCCCAGCAGCTCTGCCGTTGAAAGGCCGTCCTTCAGGCGCTCGGCATCGAAGCGCGCATAGGCGCGCATGCGATCGGGCGCACGGAAATCGACGATCATCAGCGACACCGGACCATCGGTCTGGGTCTGCAGGATGAAACGGCCGTCAAACTTGAGCGCCGAGCCAAGCAGAGTGGTCAGCACGATCGCCTCGCCCAGCAGCTTTGCCACCGGCGTCGGGTAATCGTGCTTGGAAAGCAGTTCGTCGAGCGCCGGCCCCAGCCGCGTCAGCCGACCGCGCAGATCGAGCGGCGCAACGTCGAACGGCAACACGGCGTCATCGACCGGAACGGAGGATGGCGCGCGCATGGGGTGTCGGGCTGGAGATTTTGATCGGAGAATGAGGTCATGGCCGCTATTTAGTGACCATGGAGCGGAAACGGAAGGGCGAGGAACCCGATCCAAATACGGCAGCCCTCTTCCTTCTCCCCAAGCACAGCGAAGCTGTGCAGGGGGAGAGGGAAGAAAGAGTTCCTCACCTCACCGCGTTGAGGCACCAGGCCAAAATACCCTTCTGGGCATGCAGGCGGTTTTCGGCCTCGTCGAACACCACGGACTGCGGACCGTCGATCACCGCGTCCGTGACTTCCTCACCGCGATGCGCGGGCAGGCAGTGCATGAACAGCGCGTCCTTGTGCGCGAGGCCCATCAGGCGTTCGTTGACCTGATACGGGCGCAGCAGGTTGTGGCGCATCTCGCCTTCCTTGTCGCCCATGGAGACCCAGGTGTCAGTGACGACGCAATCGACACCCTTCACCATGGCATCGGCATCGTTGGAGAAGGTGATGTTCGCGCCCGAGCCCTTGGCCCAGTCCTTGAACGCCTTCTTCGGCGAGAGCTGCGGCGGGGTCGCGATGTTCAGCTTGAACTGGAAGCGCTCTGCGGCATGCGCCCAGGACATCAGCACATTGTTGTCGTCGCCGACCCAGGCCACCGTCCGTCCCTTGATCGAGCCGCGATGCTCTTCATAGGTCATCACGTCGGCCATCACCTGGCACGGATGCGAAAAACGCGTCAGGCCGTTGATGACCGGCACGGTTGCGTTGTTTGCCAGCTCCATCAGCGAGTCATGATTGAGGATACGGATCATGATGATATCGACAAAGCGCGACAGCACGCGCGCCGTGTCGGCAATCGTCTCGCCGCGACCGAGCTGCATTTCGGCGCCGGTGAGCATGACGACTTCGCCGCCGAGCTGACGCATGCCGACCTCGAACGACACGCGGGTGCGCGTCGAGGGCTTTTCGAAGATCATCGCCAGCGTCTTGTTCTTCAGCGGGCGATTGTCTTCGAGACCGTTGCTCTTCAGCTTCGCCTTCATGGCGCCGGCTGCGTCGAGAATATTGCGCAACTCACTGGCAGAGACTGCCGTGAGGTCGAGGAAGTGCCGCGGCGTACTCATTATGCCGCTCCCTTCGAAAACACGGTGCAAGCCTGTTCCAGACGCTGCACGGCTTCGTCGATATCGCTTTCGGTGACGATCAGCGGCGGCAAGAAACGCACGACGTTGTCACCAGCACCAACTGTCAGCAACTTGGCATCGCGCAGCGCGCCGACGAGATCCGGCGCCGGGACGACGGCCTTGAGGCCGATCAGCATGCCCTCGCCACGCACTTCCTGCAGCACGGTCGGATAGCGATCGACCACGCCGGCGAGCTTCTGCTTCAGCAGCAGCGTCATTTTGTTGACCTGATCGAAGAAGCCGGGCTTCAGCATCACGTCGAGCACGGAATTCGCAGCCGCCACCGCCAGCGGATTGCCGCCAAAGGTCGAGCCATGCGAGCCGGGCGCCATGCCCTCGGCAGCAGCAGCCGTAACAAGGCACGCGCCGATCGGGAAGCCGCCGCCGAGCGCCTTGGCCAGCGACATCACGTCCGGCGTCACGCCAAGGCGCTCATAGGCGAACAGCGTGCCGGTGCGGCCCATGCCGGTCTGCACTTCGTCGAAGATCAGCAGGATGCCGTGTTTGTCGCACAGCTCGCGTAGCGCCTTGAAAAAGGCGTTCGAAGCCGCGCGCACGCCGCCTTCGCCCTGCAGCGGCTCGATCACGATGCCAGCAGTCTCCGGACCGATAGCGGCCTTCACCGCATCGAGATCGCCGAGCGGCACCTGGTCGAAGCCGTCGAGCGGCTTGCCATAGCCTTCGAGATACTTGGCGGCGCCGGTAGCAGCCAGCGTGCCGAGGGTACGGCCATGGAACGCGCCTTCAAACGTGATGATGCGCGTGCGCTCCGGGTTTCCCTTGGAGAAATGATAGTGGCGCGTGACCTTCAGCGCGCATTCCATCGCCTCGGCGCCGGAATTGGCGAAGAACACGAAGTCGGCAAACGAGTTTTCGCACAGCCGCGCAGCGAGGCGCTCGCCATCCGGGCTCTTGAACAGGTTCGACATGTGCCACAATTTTGTGGCCTGCTCTTGCAGCGCCTGGACCATATGCGGATGCGCGTGGCCGAGCGAATTCACCGCGACGCCGCTGGTAAAATCGAGATAGCGCTCGCCGGTGGTCGAGATCAGCCAGGAACCTTCACCGCGCTCGAAGGCAACATCCGCGCGCGCGAAGACAGGCAGCAGATGCGCCTGAGAAATTTGCGAGGATGGTGCGTTGCTGGTCATAACCGTTCCGATCAATAGCTGTGGTCTTGAGTCCGTGACGTCCGTACGACACCGGACAAAAGACCCTCAAAACGAAACGTGCCGCCCTTCTCGGGCGGCACGCGCGCATTATTCTATGGGCGTTGTGCAGGGTGTCAACCGCGCACTGAGGCCTTGAAGTCACACGAGGTCGTCAAAAAAGCAGATTTTCTTGTTTGGTTGACACAAAGCATGTGGATGTGACTCGCCCGACTCTTGCGCGTGAGTCGCGCCATATTGTAGTTTTTCGCTTGTCGGATACGACATCTCGTGCGGCAGTTGACCCTTTGACACCATAAGTGCGGCGTAAGGCCGGACGCGATAGCGCGCCCGGTGAGCGCTAAGGGATTCTGACCACGAGGTTTTTGAGGTTTCAGATCGCAGCGCGGCGGCCCGTTTTGGTTCTGCGCCTACGAAGGGATTATGCGATGACGGTAATCACATGGACCGACGATCGCGTCGAACAATTGAAGAAACTCTGGGAAGGCGGCCTTTCCGCGAGCCAGATCGCCGCGGAACTCGGTAACGTCACCCGCAACGCCGTCATCGGTAAAGTCCATCGCCTGGGCCTGTCGGGCCGCGCGAAGAGCCCCTCGTCTGCTGCCCCGCGGCCGCGCAAGCCACGTCCCGCCCAGCAGATGGTGCGGATGCCGCGCCCGATCGCCCGCGGCAATACCGCTCTCGCGCACAATTACGAAGTCGAGATGGAGCCGGACCCGATCTCGGTCGATAACGTCATCCCGATCAGCCAGCGCCTGCAGCTGGTCGAGCTCAACGACGCCACCTGTCATTGGCCGGTGGGCGATCCCGCCAGCGCCGACTTCTACTTCTGCGGCGGCAAGTCCGTGGCCGGCGCACCCTATTGCGCGCACCATTCGCGCATCGCCTACCAGCCGGCGAGCGACCGCCGTCGCGCAGCACCGAAGCCGGTGCGCTGATTGCAGCAAACAGCACAAACAAAAAATGCCCGGCGATGAGCCGGGCATTTTTGTTTTTAGATCGTTGAGAAACGCCTGATTTACCGCCGTCATGCCCGGCGTATGCCGGGTATCCACGCCTCGACCAAGGCAAAGACGTAGATGGCCGGGACAAGCCCGGCCATGACGGTGTCTAACAATGCCAGCGGCGCCTTACTCCGCCGCCTTGTCGAAGCGATCATCGAGCGCGTAGCCAGCGCCGCGCACGGTGCGGATCGGGTCGGGTTCGCCGGCCGGATTGAGCAGCTTGCGGAGACGACCGATGTGCACGTCAACGGTGCGCTCGTCGATATAGATGTCGCGGCCCCAGACGCTGTCGAGCAGTTGCTCGCGGCTGAACACGCGGCCGGGATGCTCGAGGAAGAATTCGAGCAACCGGTATTCGGTCGGGCCGAGATCGATCGGACGGGCGGCGCGCACCACACGGCGCTTGTCGCGATCCAGCTCGATATCGCCGAAAGCCAGCACGGTGGCGAGACGCTCCGGCGCCGCGCGACGCAGGAGACCCTTCACGCGGGCGAGCAGCTCAGGCACCGAGAACGGCTTGACGATGTAATCGTCAGCGCCGGTCGCAAGGCCACGAACGCGCTCGCTTTCCTCACCGCGGGCGGTGAGCATGATGATCGGCAATGCCTTGGTTTCCGGCCGGGCCCGCAGGCGACGGCACAGTTCGATGCCGGACAGGCCGGGCAACATCCAGTCGAGGACCACGAGGTCCGGCACGCGCTCTTTCAAGCGGGTGTCGGCATCGTCGCCGCGGGCAACCGTCTCGACGTCGTAACCTTCGGCGTCGAGATTGTAGCGCAGCAGCGTGGTCAGAGCTTCCTCGTCTTCCACTACCAGAATGCGCGCGTTCATATGGCTAGTTTCCTATCTGTCGTGCGGCAAAGGCGAGCAAGTCGCGGCGAGCTCGGCTCGCCGCGAGAAGCCTTAGCTCACCGGAGTCGCGAAGTTGGTCATGTCGCCCTTCGGGCGCTTGTCGACCATCTGCTGACCTTCGATCATGTAGAACACGGTCTCGGCGATATTGGTCGCGTGATCGCCGATCCGCTCGATGTTCTTGGCGCAGAACATCAGATGGATACAGAACGAGATGTTACGCGGATCTTCCATCATATAGGTCAAAAGTTCGCGGAACAGCGAGGTGCAGATCGCGTCGATCTCTTCGTCGCCCTTCCAGACCGTCATCGCTGCCGGCAGGTCGTGGGCGGCATAGGCATCGAGCACAGCCTTGACCTGGGTGTTGACCAGATCAGTCATGTGTTCGAGACCGCGGATCAGCTTCAGCGGGTGGAAATCGCTGTCCAGCGCATTGACGCGCTTGCCGATATTCTTGGAGAGATCGCCGATACGTTCGAGATCGGTGGCAACGCGGAGCGCACCAACGATTTCGCGCAGATCGACGGCCATCGGCTGACGCTTGGCGATCGTCAGGACGGCGCGTTCTTCGATCGCCCGTTGCAGGTGATCGATTTCAGCGTCAGTGGCCACCACGCGTGCGCCGAGGGCGACGTCGCGGCGGATCAAGGCATCGACGGACTCTGCGATCTGACGCTCGGCTAGGCCACCCATCTCGGCGACGAGGCGGGTAAGTTCCTGGAGGTCGTCGTCGAAGGCCTTGGTCGTGTGTTCAAAAGCCATAGCTCAATCCTCTCGCGATAATGTCGCGTCAGCCGAAACGGCCGGTGATGTAATCCTGGGTGCGGCGATCGCTCGGCGAAGTGAAGATCTTGTTGGTCTGATCGAATTCAACCAGCTCGCCGAGATACATGAAGGCGGTGGTGTCGGAGACACGCGCAGCCTGCTGCATGTTGTGGGTCACGATCGCGATCGTGTACTGATCCTTCAATTCGTCGATCAGCTCTTCGACCTTGGCGGTCGAGATCGGATCGAGCGCCGAGCACGGTTCGTCGAACAGGATCACTTCCGGACGCACCGCGATGGTGCGCGCGATGCACAGACGCTGCTGCTGACCGCCCGAGAGCGACAGGCCCGAAGCGTTGAGCTTGTCCTTGACCTCGTTCCAGAGCGCACCGCCACGCAGCGCCTTCTCTACGCGCACGTCCATCTCCGCCTTGGAAATCTTTTCGTAGAGGCGGATGCCGAAGGCGATGTTTTCATAGATCGTCATCGGGAACGGGGTCGGCTTCTGGAACACCATGCCGATGCGGGCACGCAGCAGGTTGAGGTCCAGCTTCGGGTCCAGAATGTTCTGGCTGTCGAGCATGACCTGACCTTCCGCGCGCTGACCCGGATAGAGGTCATACATGCGGTTGAAGATCCGCAGCAGCGTGGACTTGCCGCAACCCGACGGACCGATGAAGGCGGTCACGCGGTTGGTGGCGAGGTTCAGGTTGATCTTCTTCAGGGCGTGGTGTTCGCCGTAATAGAAGTTCAGGTCGCGTACGCTGACCTTGGGGCGGGTATCGCCCTGGATCATGGACGGCGGCATCGAAACGCTGGGATTGGCAGCGGACACAGAGAGATCACTCATTTTGCTTTCCTCTCGGCGCCGAGCAAGCGCGCGCCAATGTTCAGGGCAAGGACGGTCAGGGTGATGATCAGCGCGCCGCTCCAGGCGAGCTGCTTCCAGTATTCGTAGGGGCTCTGGACGAAGTTGTTGATGGTGACCGGGAGGTTGGCCATCGTCTTACCGAGATCCAGGCTGAAGAACTGATTGCTCAGTGCGGTGAACAGCAGCGGTGCCGTTTCACCGGCGACACGGGCGGTCGCCAGCAGCACGCCGGTGATGAGACCGGCACGAGCCGCACGATAGGCGATCCGCTTGATCACCAGCGAGCGCGGCAGGCCGAGCGCCGAGGCTGCTTCACGCAGCGGGTTCGGAACAAGGCCGAGCATGTCTTCCGTGGTGCGGACGACCACCGGGATGACGATCACGGCGAGCGCAAGAGAACCGGCGAAGGCCGAGAAGCCACCCATCGGAACAACCACCGCGCCGTAAACGAACAGGCCGATGATGATCGAAGGCGCCGACAGCAGCACGTCGTTGATGAAGCGGATCACCGAGGTGAGTTTGTCGTGCTTGCCGTATTCCGCCAGATAGGTGCCGGCGAACAGGCCAAGCGGCGCACCGATGCCGACGCCGATCACCGTCATGATGACCGAACCGACGATGGCATTGAGCAGGCCACCTTCGGTGGAGCCGGGGGGCGGCGTGTTCTGGGTGAAGATCTGCACGCTGAGGCCGGCAAGGCCGTTGTAGAACAACGTGAACAGGATCAAAGCGAGCCAGGTGACACCGAAGATGGCGGCACCCATGCACAGACCGCGGACGATCTTGTCGTTGCGACGGCGCGAGACGTAAATCGGGTTCAAGGTTGCCATGACTTACTTTCCTGCCTTCTTTTCAAGGCGCAGCAGCATCAGACGGGCGGCCGACAGCACCAGGAAGGTGAGCACGAACAGCAGCAGGCCGAGCAGGATCAGGCCGGACTGATGCAGACCGTCGGACTCAGCGAATTCCGAAGCGATGGCCGCGGAGATCGTGGTGCCTGGCCCGAAGATCGAACCGGTGATCTTGAACGAGTTGCCGATGATGAATGTCACCGCCATCGTCTCGCCGAGCGCACGGCCGAGCGCCAGCATCACGCCGCCGATCACGCCGACGCGGGTGTAGGGAATGACGACGTTGCGGACGACTTCCCAGGTGGTGCAGCCGACGCCATAGGCTGCTTCCTTCAGCACCGGCGGCACCGTCTTGAACACGTCGACCGAGATCGCCGTGATGAAGGGCAGCACCATGATGGCGAGGATGAGCGACGCGTTGAACAGCGACAGATAGGACGGCGGGCCGGCGAAGATGGTGCCGAGCACGGGTACGCCTTCGAAGACGTCGATCAGGAACGGCTGGAAGTGGTTGGCCAGGAACGGGCCGAGCACGAAGAAGCCCCACATGCCGTAGATGATCGAGGGAATGCCGGCGAGCAGCTCAACCGCCATGCCGATCGGGCGACGCAGCCAGTTCGGGCACAGTTCGGTGAGAAAGATCGCGATGCCGATGCCGACCGGAATGGCGATGGACATGGCGATCAGCGAGGTGACGAGCGTGCCATAGA